>CALVYO010000066.1 GCA_944372275.1 uncultured Bacilli bacterium | reverse complement strand
CAACGTTAATTACTTAATGGCGGAGACAGAGGGATTTGAACCCTCGCACCAGTTTCCCAGTCTACACCCTTAGCAGGTATAGGTAAGCTCACCATATATATTTATCCACAGTCTTGTAAACCCTTATAAATAAAGGAATAATTATTATTTCATCATAATACATCATTATTAATTTTCAAACGAGTGCCTATAACGAGTGCCGAGAATAAAACCTATTTTGTTTCATTAGTCACTCTAGATGAATTAATTAAATCATTAAAAATGTTAGCACTTTCTTTCTTTGCATCATCAAATACATGAGTATATAGCTCCATTAGTAACTTTATACTAGTACCTTGCATTTCACTAATTGCTTTTAAGTCGATACCTTTAAACATTTTAATACTCGCTGAAGTATGACGCATTTCATGGAATGTGGTTTTGGGAAGTCCATATTTAGCTTGAACCTTTTGCAATATCTTTAAAGGTGTTCCATTATTCATATGTTCTCCATTACGTTGAGTAAATATCCTATCAGTACCAATCCACTTGTCTCCAAGCTTTTTGATATGTTCATCTTGCCACTTCTTATATTCCTTTAAAACTTCAATTGTTGCATCGCTAATATAATGTGTTCTTACTGAATCATCTGTCTTAGCATCTTCTTCATCTATAACACCATCTACTACAGCAAGAGAATTATCTATAATTACTTTCTTATTTTCCCAGTCTATATCTTGCCAACGTAATGCAAGAAATTCACCAGATCTGGCACCAACCTCAATTGCCATCAATAGTAAAGCTTGATATTTAATATTCTCATTATTTAAACAACTTAAAAACTTAACAGTTAAAGGAATGTCATAAAACTTTCTCTTTTTCTTCTTTACCTTTGGTCTTAACTTATCTATGTTTGGGTTTCCATCTTTAGGTAATATTTGCTCAATGTCTATCGCATATACAAACATAGCATTTATCAACTTGTAATATTCTAACATCATTACATCACTTCTAGTTTCGACTCTTTCACCTTTCTTAAGTTGTAAATATAATCTGCTTAAAATAGGTGTAGTTATTTTTGTCATCTTACGTTTCCCCAAGAAAGGCAAAATATCTTTTAGCAATGATTCTTTCTTCTTAACTGTCTTTATACCATGCTTAACCTTACAATAATTCATATAAATTTTACTAAATTGTTCAAATGTCATATCTTTGTTTCTAGATACGTTACCTTTATGATAATATTTCTTAATTAATTCTGCTTCTCTCACTTTAACTTCAGCAGCAGTACCATGAAATACTTCAGTTTTACGTTGTCTATTACCAAATTCGTCATAACCACATTCAATAATAATCTTATACTTATTGTTTGTTATTCTAGTGTATCCCATATTTTCTTCTCCTTTCGTTGGGTATAAGGGATAAACTATCTATATAATTATATCATAGTTATCCCTCATTTCTATATTAATCATAGCTCTAAAACAAATAATTAACTTGTTCTTCTTCTTTCTTTTCCTCAATCCACTTGTTAATCTCTACGAGATCAAACTTTATTCGATTACCAATTCTAAAAAAAGGTATTTCTTTTCTTCGAATCAATTCTCTTATGCCGGATTCTGACATATTAAGATATTCCATCAATTCTTTAACACCACATATTTTAATATTCATCTGACACCTCAAATTCTTCTATACCTAATGGTTCTATTGGCGCAAAATTATAAGTTGTACTAAAGCATTCTTCATTCATAAATTGACTCATACTAAATAAATCATTTAATTCTGCATTAGCCATAGTTGTACTTAAAGTAGAACCATTACCACCAATCAATTGATACGCATAATTTGCTGAACATAGATATGGTTCTGATAGTCTATCACCATCACGATTCTTTAATATTCCAACTTTAACTTGATTTGACAAAATCAATAGTGGATCTGCAAATATACCTAATATAACTGATGCACAAGTCTCAATTTCATTTGCTTCTTTTAAGGCAGTTAAATTATACATACCATTATTTCTCAAAGCTTTTAAATAACCTTGACGATTAATCTGAGCAACAAGTATAACATGGACCTGTCTTTTTGATTTTAGGAAGTCTAGACAATTGCTTCTGAAATAATTGCACCATCTGTTAATGAGAGAGTTTTCTGACAGCTTTGCTGTTTGATTAGAGAAAGCTAACATCTGAATGTGGTCAACAATTATTAAGTCAAGACCTTTACCAGTCTCTTTAAAACATAAATTCTCAATTTCCTGAAGTTTACGATCAAAAGCAAAATAATTATAAGCTTCAATATCTTGTTCATCTAGGATATAGAACTTACCAGGTAAAGTACCTAAGTCAGGAATAATTTCCTCTTTAACATAATTCCAACACTCTTCACTCAATGATTTAGACTTTAAATCTCTATGTTCAATCTTCTTAGTAAATTTATTATCCAATGAATGTCTTGAAATCATGTTATACATTAAATGCTCAGCACTAAGTTCAAGAGAGATATAGCACACGTTGTAACCTTGTTCTATAGCAGAGTGCATAATACTTACAGATGCAATACTTTTTCCATGACCTGTGAACCCTGATACAACTGATACTTGACCAGCTTTAAGACCTCCAATAACTTTGTCTACTTGTTCAATACCAGTTTTAATACCAGAATTATCTGCTTGTTTTTCATAATAGTCTATAATTCTATCTTGAACATTTGAATAAGTTAATTCGACTGAATCTGATTTTAAAATATCACTAATCTGATTAGATATTTCTGGTGTTATTCCTTCAACAGCTACTTTGTTTGCTTCACATATTAGATTTCTAGAAGCTAATACATTTCTTCTTTGTTTGATAAAAAGTCTAATAGCCCCAAGTAAATTAGTTATTTCTAATTTGGAATCACCATCATAATTAGGATATTGTACTTTAAATAAATCAATTGTTGGTACAGATCCTAAATTGTTAAAAATAGTCTCAAAACATTTAAGTTTTCTATCTTCATCCAATGTTAATAATTTATCGTCTAAATTATTATTTTTAAGTAGATTCAAACAATCAATTAACATTGTTCTTTCCACCTTAAATAAATTGCATAATATATCATCAAATGAATAATGCATAATTAAATTTCCTCCTTACTTTCAAAATTTATATTTACAAACTTCCATTGAAAACTACTTTGATACTCCAAGAAGTCTTTCTTAGAACCATAGTTGAAAATATATGTTCTCAATCCTTTGAAATATCGTTCTTCAGCTAGAACATCTATACAATTTCCAATATAAAGTTTTAACTTGTCAGATAAACCCTTATCGGATGTACCACACTTGATAAATAAAACATCAGGTTTTGCTAAACTATATAATCCTTGATATTCATCTTTCAATGTTTTGTTATCAATATCAATCAACTTATATGAATCAATTACTTGATAACTTGGAGCAGATTTTAGTGTAATAAGAATAGATAAAAATAATTCTGTATAACACTTTTGTGTACTTGAAAACACTATACCTTGCTCTAAAAGTTCTTTGGTTAAAAACCTCATTTTATCTAAATACATATTATTAGGTTTAACCTTGAACAAAGGGTGTAAATAATTTAATGCTTGAATTTTCTCAACCTTATCCATACAACTATACCTCCATATCACCATCTGAATCGATATTCGAATTATTTGAACTTATTAATTCCTTAAAATCACTAGCGTTAAAATTTTCACATCTTAACTTTTCAATAAAATTTATAGCGCCTTTTTCTTTAATTTCAGTACCATGAAAAGGTAAACTATAGTAAACTCCAGCTTGTGTTATAATGTTATTTTCCTTCAACTCATGAAAATAACTATACATATTATCAATTCCTGAACCATATTTAAGGTAACCAGGACTCTTTATCCCAGGACTAAGCTTATTGCTCCTATATACTTCAAACTCAAGTGGTTTACCAACACTCGGAGAAGTTTCTTTTGTAAAATCTTTAAATGATTTAAATGGTCCAATTGATGCACAATCGTTTATCTTAATAATCACATCAGAGGCATATTGTACATTCTTAGGTCCATATAATTTCGTGCTGGTATTGTAATGGTCATCTATCGACGTACGATATTGATTAATCAGTACAAAACAAATATTCTGACTTGTAGCTAATGATCTATATTTAGTCATAAATTTAGATAAAGGTCCACTCGTTACATGAGCATCATTAGTAGTTATTGAAATTCCAGTTTTACCAAATTTAGTTTTATCATGGTTTAGATTCACAAAACCAGGATTTATCAAAGCAGCTAATGAATCGATAAAAATAAAGCTTATCTCTCCAGTAGATATAAATCGATCTAATACTTTCTCAACCTCATCAAACTTTGAACACTTTTGCAAATAGAACTGATCATTGTAATGTTCCATTACACCTGTTGTCTTTAACATTTCTTGAGTAATAGAACCCTCGCTATCAAGGTATAACAAGTTATAACCTTGCTCACAGACACTTTTAGCAATCTGTAACGCAATTGTACTTTTACCAACAGCTGAAGCACCAACAAATTGAAACATATAACCCAATTCGAGACCTCCTTTAAGTAGGTAATCAATGGGATATATTTTAGTTTCTATAATAGTATTGTCTTCAAAACAATCATCACATAAATCAGGTAATTTAATATTCTTTATCATAATAATTCATCCTCTCTCATAAAACCGATTTCATTTACACATTGCATAGCATCATTGGATAAATTAGATATAATTTCCTCAGAATCTATACAAAATACAGGAATAAGAGGTACCATTTCGTCCGTCAAAAACACAGCAAACAATTCATTCTCACAGATTTGAGAAAAGTTCTTAATTATAACCAAGTCAAACGCATAGTTATGATCAAAACCTATCACATAATCAATAAATCTATTTGGTTCATTAGATGAAAGATAATTTTCTTTAAACACCTTAACTAAACTCCAACTTGTTTCAGCTGAAATAAATTCTTTAACTGACTCAGCATACTCTTCTTCACAAGCAACTTTAAGCGGTAATTGTTTAATGTCCTTACCAGAGACAATAAAATCTTTTAAATCCATAATATTTCCTCCTAATTAATAAAAATTCGTTCATGAACAAGTCTATTACACCACTCTTTTAATTACTTTCATTAAGGTGGTTGGAGAGAGAACCTGATGGCTCTCTCTAACCACTTTTAGCACATTATCACTAATCTTCTAAATTCATCATTTTTTCAGATTCAATGATATTTGCTTCAGCAGCAGCCATTAAAGTTTCCTTAACATTATCAGGATCACTTGTAACTATAATGTCTTCTTCAATACAGTACACAGGAACTTTAAGTGTTCCGTCTTCTAATAAATAATCAATAATGTTACTATTTCTCGCCATTTGTGAGAATCGACCTACAACTATAATGTCAAATGCATGAGAATCACTAGCATCTATTAACATTTCTTGAAGTTCAAATTGCTCACATAGACATCTTGCAGAACGATTGAAATCTGAGTACCAAACAACTGGTTCCCAAGTTGTTTCTTCTCTAACAAGTTTTGTTATGCTGTCTAAACGACTAGTAAGCATTTCCATAGAATCAATACCTAAAGTTCTAGCATAAATAGCAGATCTTAGTGGTAGATTTTTAAAGTCACTACCATCGACTATAAATTTCTGATCTAACATGAGATCCTCCTTAAACTATATTTATCAAACATCAGTTGTGCGCACTCTTTCCGCTTGACAATAATATTAGACCATGAACTTTTTTAAAATAATAAAATTAGAGTTACATTAGCGTTACAAATGATTGACTTCTAGCTTAAATTCACTTAAAATAGAAAAAAGAAAGGAGCTTAATCCCTTATGAAATCAGCAATTTTCATAAAAAACTTAAAAAAGTTCAAAAATTATAATTTAAGTCTTGACAATGGTATGAAGAATGTGTTATTGTCCGGCGAAGATCCAAAATCCGAAGAAAAAAGTATGGAAATAGACCCACATTCTCTAGTACAAACAACACGTAAATTAGGCAAAAATTTATACAATATAATTCTTGAAGAATTGGAAAAACGAACAACTGAAATAGAACGAGCATTAAATTCTAAAATACCTATAGAGAAAACATATATTGATAAAAACATTAAGGAATATGTGAATGCATTTAATGAAAATAAGAATAAAAATTATTCACACTACAAAGTTGCTTTTGAATTCTATAGTGAAGCATATCGATTATTAGAAAAAGAAAATAAAAAAAACGTTAGTGTTACAAACAATCCCAGACTAATCAGTATACAATTAAAAGAACTAGAAGATGATAGGTATTGGGGAATAGAGTTTAGTGATTCGCGTTCAGGTTGGAATATAAAACGAGCATATGAAGATGTATTTAGTAAACTTATACAAAAAATGGATAGCATTGATTGCATATCTCTACTCGATAAAATTGACTATATGCTATATGACATAAGATATCTATTTAGTGAAATTTTTGTAATTAAAGAAAACAGTAAAAATGAACATACTACTGAAATCTATGTAACTATCAAAGAATGGTGTGAACAATTCGGTATGCCATTTTGGACTGACAGAGAAAGTATAGCTCCACATATTATGAATAAGATAACATTTACTGGTGAAGTAATTGATAACTTTTCAAAAGAAGAAATAAAAAAGAGAGACGATTATAAGTCTCTATATGAACTAAGCGAAAACACAGTACCGATAATTAATTTAATAAGTATCAGCTTATCAATATACTTATTTGGTGAATTATGGAAAAACTATATAAAAAGCGAAAAAAATGCTAAAGACAAAAAAAAGCAGAAAACACGTAAAAACAAACAAGGTTTAAAAAGAATTGAAGATAAAGAAGATAAATTAAAATATATTCTAGCAACTATTGGACTTAATCCAACTCTTGACAAAAGTATCACAAATCTAATTTCAGACGCAGATAAATATCATAATTATATAATGAACGAATTTAATTCTATTTATGATTTAAAACTAAATATATATGAAAAGAAAATTCCGTATAAAAAAGACAATAAAGTGCTATTTTATAATGCAAAGGAGTATGAAAGTACAGCTATTGCAGCTTGGGATGTCTTTTACCACGATTATCTAGGTAACTCTGAAATAACGAAACCATTACCTTATTGTAATGAATGCCATAAGCAAATTCCAAAAGGTCAACGTCATCCTATTGAAACCAAAGATATACTATGCGATGAATGTTATGCCATAAGAAAAAAAGAACTCGGACGTTTAAGAACTCAAAAGTGCAGAGAAAAAGAAATGTAATATCGAATAAAATAAACTACTGGGGTCCTTTAATATGAAATATAAGACTCGTTTAAGGAAGAAAAAAGAGACAAAATTGCCTCTAAAAATAGTCTTAATAAAACTTCTAAAAACATGGTATAATGGAATAGATAGATAAATAGTAATTTGAAAGTGAGGTGTAAAATTTGAAGAAGAAAGTAATCATAATTTCAGTAGCAATAATTTTGGTAGTCTTGTTATTTCCAATTAGAAATCAGTTAAAAGATGGTGGCACAGTAGA
>CALVYO010000065.1 GCA_944372275.1 uncultured Bacilli bacterium | reverse complement strand
TAGTTTATGAATACATTTTTAAGATTTTTTTACGAATTTATATCTATCTTTTTTGATGGATTGTTTAATGCTTTTAAAGGATTTATCAATGGTATTAAACAGATGTTTAGTTTTGGCGATTATGCTAAGATAATTGAAAGTTATAAGGATAATTTTAACGGTAATGAAAAAATATTCGTTGTTATGTGTGTTATATGTTTGATTATTATTGTTTTATTAATCGGATTATTAATTTTCTTATTAGTTAAAAAAATAATTAGAAAATTAAATAATAATTTAAGTAAAGATGAATTATTAACTGAAATTGGTAATTTAAATGATCAAGTAAGAAAATTAATGAAGGAAAGAGAAGAATTAATGGCAATGAAAGTTTCACAATTAGGTATTAACCCTGATGAAGAAACAGAAGAAAATCCAGAAGAAGAAACTAAAGAGGAAGAAGATGCAGCAATCAAAGGAATTAGATTTCCTAAATTGGTGGCTATTGACGAACAATTTGAAGGTTATAAAATTAAAAAATATGAAAATGATACTACTTTAGTGCAATTAATCGATGATTTTAGATGCTTTGCAGCTAGTCAATTACATTTATATTATGATTTTACAATTTTAAGACCTTTCTTCGGTGGTTTAGCGTGTGGTAAATTGATTATTTTACAAGGTATATCTGGTACTGGTAAAACTTCCTTAGCATATGCTTGGGGAAAATTTATGGGAATGGATGCCTGTGTTTCATCCGTAGAACCATCTTGGAGAGATAAATCAGATTTCTTAGGATATTTCAATGAATTTACTAAAAAATTTAATGAAACTAAAGCGTTAGGTGAAATCTATGCGGCATCATTTGATGATGATGTTCATACGATTATTCTTGATGAAATGAACTTAGCGCGTGTTGAATATTATTTTGCTGATTTATTATCTATTCTTGAAATGCCAAGTCGTGATGAATGGTTAGTTGATTTAGTTCCTAGTGCTTGGCCAGATGATCCTAAAAAATTAATTAAAGGTAAAATTAAATTACCAGGTAACATTTGGTATATTGGTACTATCAATAACGATGATTCAACATTTATGGTTACTGATAAAGTATATGATAGAGCAATGCCTATTGATATTAATACTAAGGTAGATCCATTTAAATGTCGTGAACAAGATGTAGTAAAAATAAATTCAAGTTATTTAGATAGTTTATTTGCTGATGCTGTGGATAAATATCCATTATCTGATAAAGGATTAAATTATGTTGGTGAAATCGATGATTATGTTATTGAACACTTTAGAATTGCGTTTGGTAATCGTATTATGAAACAATTAGGTGTATTTGTTCCAGTTTATGTTGCTTGTGGTGGTAAAGAAATAGAAGCAATTGATTACTTTATTGCTAAAAAAATATTAAGAAAATTTGATCAATTAAGCGTAGCGTTGATTCGTGATGAAATTGATCCATTTATATCTTATTTGAATAAAAAATTTGGTAAAGATGTAATGAAAGAATGCATTGCATATTTACAAACACTTAAGAAAAGCATATAGTTAGGGGTTGAAAATATGGACACTTTTAAATGTGAAGTTGATAAAGAAATAAAGAAAAAAAGTGAAATATTTTTAGAAAAATTAAATTCAGATATGTATTTTAAATCTGATTATGAAGGAAATTTAGTATCTTTTGATTGGGTTGATGAAATTGAAAATGCGTGTCCATATATCGACATAATCGTAAGACAACCTAAAATTGCTCTTATCAGAGAAGAAAATACTGTTAAAATTGAAAAATCAAAAAAAATTACAGTAGCGAGTATTAAAGATTTAAGTAAACATACAGAATATATCAATAAAGTTGATAAAAAAACTAGTAGTGTTGAACCCAAAAAAATATTAGATGTAAGAAATGAAGAAACCTATAATATATATGAAAATAGGTTTCTCTATACTCTAATAGATTCGTTATTAAAATTTGTATTAGAAAAAGAAAAATTATTAAATAATTTTGAACTTAGCGATGAAAAAGTTTTAGAGTATTCTGGTAAAACTGTTACAGATTATGAAAAATTAAATATCGAGTTAAAAATATCTTCTGAAACTTTACCAAGTGCTAAAGTTGATAAGAAAATTAAAGAAGAAATTAAAAAGATTAAAGCGAGAATTAAAAGAATTAAAGAATATATTGGAAGTTGGCAAAAAAGCGAAATGTATAAAGCATTAGAAAAAGCCCATGTATCATTTATAAAGCCACCAATTAAAAAAACTAATATTATTTTGAAAAATCCAAACTTTCGTATTGCTGTTAAATTGTGGGAATATTTATTAAAATTTGAAGAAGATGAAGATAAAAAAGAAAATACTGAAAGTGATGGTAATGATGTTTTAAAGGGATTTTTAGATCATTCATATTTAATAGATTATTTTGTCTTAGATTCTTTTGTTCCATCTAAAAGAGAGCAGAAAAAACGAATGGCAGATAATGCAGTATTACTTTTAAGAGAAGAAATAAGAAGAATTATTGATTTACTTATAAGTTTAGGTATTGAAATAACTGACGAAGAATTATTAAATATGATTGCTAAAGAATTAAGAAAAGATAAAAACGAACGCTTAGTTGGTGTTGATGATGTTAAGAAAAAATTTAAAAATGCAATGGAAGAATATTTAGAAAGGACACAAGAATACTTGTAGTGGTTAGATGAAAGCATTAAAAATTATAAAAAAAATATTAAATATTGTAGTTGGTATATTTATAGTTTTATTTTTGCTAGTTGTATTATTACAAAGGGTTAGCAATAATAAATTGTCATTTTTAAGTTTTAGAATGTTTACTGTAGTATCTGGAAGTATGGATCCTAAATATAAAATTGGTGATGTATTGATTGCTAAAGAAATAAAACCTGAAAATATTAAAATCGGTGATTCGGTTTCCTATTTAGGTGAACAAGGCACTTTAGCTGGTAAAGTCGTTACGCATGAAGTTATCGATATTGAACAAGATGAAGATGGCAAATATATATTTCATACGCAAGGTATAGCTAATGATACTCCAGATCCAATTGTTTATGAAGATCAAATATATGGCAAAATCATATATAAAGCATTCTTTTTATCTTTGATATATAAAGTAGTTGCAACTAAATTTGGAATGTTTATTTTAGTATTTATCCCACTACTATATATAATAGGTTCTGAAATATTAATGGCAATGTTAGAAAAAGAAGAGGAAAGAAGAAAAAAAGTATAAAAGAAAAGGAGTTGTAACAATGAAAAGAAAACATAAATTGTTATTAAAATTGAATTTGGTTTCATTATTTTTTGTTGCAATTTCTTTTGTTTCAATTACTTTAGCATGGTTTGCTTATAGTGGCATGTCGAGTGCAACTGTTGATGTCGGAATTAAAGCATGGAATATTCAATTTGAAAATAATGATCAAGTTGTATCTAATGAAATTAAAATAACACTTACAGATATTCATCCTGGTATGGATACCGAAATAGAAAATGTTGATGTTAATAACTTGGGTGATTCAGATGCTCAAATTAGTTATAATATTGAATATGTAAGAATTTTAAATGATGAATTTACAGATATTACAACAGAAGAATTAATAGATAAATTATCGCACGATTATCCCTTTCATATTAATATGAATTTAAGTAAGGCTTACGCTTTAGCGCACGGTTCAAGTCATTTTGATATATCAGTTTCTTGGCCTTTAGACGGCGGTAATGATGATTTGGATAGTTTGTGGGGAAATCAAGCATATGAATTTTATTTACAAGAACAACAAAAATTAGTAAATGATCCTAGTTATGTTGTTCGTCCATCTTTAGAAATTGTAGTTAGAATTAAAGCAGAACAATTAATGCTTACTAATGCTTCTGCTGATATGAATTATAATTTAGGGGATGTTATTTTATTTGATGTTGTCGATAATAAAAAATGTGATAAAGTTAGTGATACTTGTTTAAAAACCTATGTTATCGATGTTAAAAATAAAGTTGGTGATACAGTAGTTAAATTATTACCAGATTTATCTAATAATTTTGTTACTAGTCCATTTAGTGAATATAGTAAGTCAATGTCTAGTATAACAGATGGTTGGGCTGTTACGACTAGGTCACTTATTATGAATGATTTGTTAAGCGTTATATCAACAGATGTTATTAATTCTGTTATTGTAAGAGACAATCTATCTGATGTTGTAGTAGGGGATTTAAATTACGGAACTAGAATAACAACAGAATTAAAAAATGTTGTTAATGCTAATGGATATTATAAATTTAATAATAATAATTTTAGTTATTTAAATACAAGTAAATGCTATTGGGTTAATACTTCTTACGATACAAATAATGCGTTCGCATTGACAAGAATCGATAGTACAAGTTCAAAATTATATAAAGAAGATAAAACTAGTATTTGTAGTGTTGTACCAGTTATATTGGCTACAAAATCATCTTTAAATGCTTAAAGAAAATAATTGATTTATTTTCTTTTTTATTAAAAAATATAATTATTAAATTACAAAAATAAAACATATACTTAAATGGGTGAGTATATGTTTTTTAAAAATATTCATATTAGAATTAAAATAGTGATGTTAGTAATATTTTTATTTTTTATATTAATAATTGGTAAAGTTTTTTATATCCAAGTATTTGAATATGAAAAGTTAAATAATTATGCAACTAGTTTATGGAGTAGAAATTTACCAATAGAAGCCAATAGAGGAAAAATATATGATCGAAATGGTGTTGTTTTAGCAGATAATATAACGACAACATCGTTAGTTTTAATACCTAATCAAATTGAAGATAAAGAAAAAACTGCTGAATTAATTGCGCCTATTTTAAACATAACTTATGAAGAAATGTATGAGCATGTTTCAGTAAAATCTTCTATTGAAAGAGTCCATCCTGAAGGTAGAAGATTAGATTATGAAACTGCTGATAAAATAAATGATTTAGATTTACCGGGAGTATATTTATTAAAAGAAAGTAAAAGGTATTATCCTTATGGAAGTATGTTAGCCCATACTTTAGGATTTGTTGGTATTGATAATCAAGGTTTATCTGGTTTAGAACTTATGTATGAAGATTATTTAACAGGAAGTTATGGAGCGATAAAATTTTTTAGTGATGCTAAAGGAAATAAATTACAATTATCAGAAATTTATGAGCAACCACAAGATGGTATTGATATATATTTAACTGTTGATTACAATATTCAAGTTGCTTTAGAAAGTGAATTAGATAATGCTATAAGTAAATATAATCCTGATCAAGCGCTAGGAATAGTTATGAATCCTAAAACTGGTGAGATACTTGCAATAGCGTCACGACCTACATTTGAGCCAAGTAATTATCAAGATTATTCAACGGAAATAATTAATCGTAATTTACCTATATGGATGACATATGAGCCTGGTTCTACTTTCAAAATAATTACTTTAGCAACAGCTTTAGAAGAGGATATTGTTAATTTAGAGGAAGAACATTTTTATGATAGTGGTTCAGTTAAAGTAGGTGGAGCCACTATTCATTGTTGGAAACATGGAGGACATGGAGATCAAACATTCTTACAGGTTGTTGAAAACTCTTGTAATCCAGGGTTTGTAGAATTAGGCTTAAGGATAGGTAAAGACACTTTATTTGATTATATTGATAAATTTGGATTTGGAAGTGTAACAGGAATTGATTTAAATGGTGAAGCAAATGGAATAATATTTGATAAAGATAAAATTGGCGATTTAGAATTGGCAACAACCGCTTTTGGTCAAGGTGTATCAGTAACACCAATACAACTTTCTGTCTTATGAATGATACCTATAAATTTACTAGGGGAATAAGCAGTATTTATACTAAAAAATATGATGCAGAGTATGAATATAAGTGTTTGATAAATATATAAGTTTAAAATATTAATATGATATAAATATAGTTATAATTATGTTGAATTTGACAAAAATATAATATTATGATACTATCTTTCGCAGGGGGAGATTAGAAATGAAAAAAATAAATGAATATTTAATTAAAAGATTATCATACGAAATGAGACTGGCTATATATCGTTTAGTTGAAAAAAAGGAAATAAAAGAAAACGAATTTTTTGGTGCACTTCAATTAGTTGAAGAATTTACAAAAATAAATTTAGTTTCAAATGGTTTTGATGCACAAAGTATGAGTGTAGTTGGGATAGATACATGCTGTAATTATTTTAAAGCTTTATGTCAACAGTATTGCGATTTAAAGAGCAATGATAATTATGGAGAGTATATTGCTCATCAAAAAAGATTTGATGTTGTTATTGGTTCAAAAATTCAATCGATTAAACCTAGAATTATTGATATAGGATTATATGATTCTGCTAAAGTCATGGATGAAATTGTATCAAATAGTTTTGCTGAGTTAATTAATGGTTCAATGAAAGGAAACAATAGTGAGCAAGTTTATCAGTATGCAATGTATAATACTTTTGCTGATATGTATTATTCAATAAGAGATTTAATTGAGGGAAAGTCATATTATGATGGTCAGTTTATGACTACATATAGAGAATTACCATTTGAATATGAAAATGAAAGTCAAAGATTGATAAATTCGTTCAAAGAAAGAGCCATAATACAATCTTCAGAAACCGCAAAAAATCAATTAATTAATACTTTAAATGAAGGAATTAAAATTTTAGCAAAAGTTCCAATTAAAAAACCTGATATTCCAGAATATGATAAAAAAAACAGTAAAAGAAAATAAAAATGGATCAGTATATAATTTGTTCTGTGAAAAGCAAATTATTATTGTGGTATATAGTTGATTCTTTGTTAAAAAGAGTTAATGAAACTAAAACTAATGATAAATGAGAAAATATAAGGATGGTCAAGTCGAGAGATTTGATTTTTCTTTATTTATAAATAGTAACAATAATTATAATTTTTATTTTAAAATGATAGAAAGTATGATAGTAAAAATTTTTTGTAACTTTAATCAATTAATTAATAATTTTAATAACTACATTATTAAAATTTTATACAATGAATTAATAATAGATAAAAAACTTATTAAAAAATTTTAGCGTAGTGGTCATATAAAGAGATATGTCTTTTTGTGTGGAGAAAACTATGAAACTTTTTTGTTATATTTGAAATAATGGATTGATGAAAAAACAAAAGTAAAAACAAATTTTTTATAATACAATTGCAAATAGATACATTCATTATATTGATAATTACCTTATTGACGAAGTTGATATAAGGAATACTTTAAATTATTTTTGAATTAATAGAGAAAGTAAAATTTTTTATAAAATTAGATTATCAGAAAGATGAAAAATGTATGGGCAACAAACGATGAAATTAGTCTTAAAAGAATGCAAAAGATTAAAATTTAAATTATTCATCTAAAAAGTTAATAATTGTGATGTAATAGACGAAAATATAAAATATGAAATATAAAACAAATGAAGAAACTAGTAGTAGTTATATTAACATATTTTCAAACACGATTAAATGTGATATAATTTAATCGTGAAAGGAAATGATGATATGGAATATGAAAATAAAATT
>CALVYO010000064.1 GCA_944372275.1 uncultured Bacilli bacterium | reverse complement strand
TTCTGCTTCAATATTTATTTTTAATATATCTTTTAAATTATTATTGTAATTGACATAATTAGTAGTCCAAGGAATATTATTTACTTTATATTCTGGATTTAGACCTAATAAGTTGATTGTTTTGGCTAATAATTCTAAATGTTTCATTTCAACTATAGCAATCTTTTCTAAAATATTACTTACTTCATCACTTAAAATAAATGATTGATACATATATAAATGAGTTGCAGTATCTTCACTTACTAATCCTGCATAAGGATATGATAATAATCTTGCATATTCAATATTTTCTTTTTCAACTTTAATATCAGGATATGGTAAATTAGATTTATAATACATAAATAATCACCTAATTAATCATATTAAAAAAAATAATTAAAATGTATCATTTTGGGATATAATAAATATAGGAGAGTGATTAAATGCAAGAAAAGTATGCAGAATTGTTATTAAAAAGATGTTTGAATATATCTAATCAACCTTTATTAATATCTTGTCCGATTGAAGTATATGACTTTGTTAGAATATTAGTTAAAAAAGCATATGAAATTGGTATTAAAGATATCTATATTGATTTTGAAGACGAAGCATTAAAAAAACTACAATTAAATAATTTAGATAATGAACAATTAAAAAATAGTAGTTTCTTCAACAAAAAAATATTTGATGAATATGCTAAAAAAGATGCTTGTTTTTTAATGTTGTATGCTTATGAAGATTTTAGTGGTATCGATAATGATAAATTAAAATATAGTGCGAAATTAGTAAGAGAAACAAAACCAATTTATAAAGAAAGACAGTTAAATAACGAAATTGTTTGGTGTATAGCTTCTGTCGTAACTAAATCTTGGGCCGATAAATTATTTCCTAATGAAGAAGATAATGTTAATAAATTATGGGATATAATTTATAAGATGTGTTTAGTAGATAAAGATAATCCTATATTAGAATGGGATAATAAAATAAAATTGAATAGTCAAAAATGTGAATATATGAATAATAAACAATATAAAAAATTAACATTTAAAAATAGTTTAGGTACTAATTTAACAATAGAATTACCTAAAAATCATATATGGGCAGGTGGTAATACTATTATAAATGGAATAGAAACAATTGCTAATATGCCAACCGAAGAAATATTCACATCACCTTATAAATATGGTGTAAATGGAATTGTTTATAGTTCTAAACCATTAGTATATAATGGTAGTTTAATCGAAGATTTCTATTTGGAATTTAAGGATGGTAAAGTTATAAATTTTGATGCTAAAGTAGGCAAAGAAACATTAAAACAAATAATAGAATATGATGAAAATTCTAAATATTTAGGTGAAGTTGCATTAGTTGATTATGATTCACCAATATCTAAATCTAATTTAGTTTTTTATGAAACTTTATATGATGAAAATGCTGCTTGTCATTTAGCGTTAGGATCCAGTTATTTAGAATGTATCAAAGAACCAGATTTTAATATAGTTAATAAAAGTAATAATCACGTTGATTTTATGATAGGAACTTCTGATTTAGAAGTTTATGCTGATGAGGAATTAATTATGAAAGATGGTAATTTTATAAAATAATTGTATGAAATATCTCTTTTTATACCATAATTGATATGAAAGGAGATTTTTTTTTATGGCACGTCATAGAGTTGAAATTTGTGGCGTGAATACTGCGAATATTAAAGTTTTAAGTAATGAAGAAATGATCGAATTATTTAAAAAATATCAAAATGGTGATAAGTTAGCTAAGGATGAATTAATTAATGGCAATTTAAAACTAGTTTTATCAATTCTAAGGAAATATAACAACAGAACAGATAATTTAGATGATTTATTCCAAGTTGGTTGTGTCGGATTAATTAAAGCTATTGATAATTTTGATTTAGCGCACGAAGTTAAATTTTCAACATATGCTGTCCCAATGATTCTAGGAGAAATTAAGAGATATTTAAGAGATAATAGTTCTTTAAGAGTTACTAGAAATTTAAAAGATATAGCATATAAAGGATTAAAGGCAAAAGAAGAATTAACTAATAAATTAAATAGAGAACCGACGATGAAGGAAGTAGCCGATGTTTTGGAATTAACAGAATTAGAAGTTATGCAGGCATTTGAAGCGGTTAAAGATGCGTTAAGTATGTCAGAGCCAATTTATAGTGACGGTGGGGATACTATTTATTTAGAAGAACAAATTGCCGACAAAAAGGATAAAATAGGTCAGGATATGAGTATAATGTTAAAAGAAGCACTAAATAAATTAAAAGATAAAGAAAAATATATAATTTATAAAAGGTATTTTGAAGGAATTACGCAAATGGAACTATCTGAAGAAATTGGGATATCTCAAGCACAGATATCAAGAATAGAAAAAAACTGTTTAAATAATATGAAAAAAATATTAAAATAATCATAAATTTTAGTAGGTGAAATTATGCGATTAAGTGATTTACAAGCAAAAAATATAATAACCACTGAAGGAAAATTAATTGGTAATATCGTCGATGTCATAATTGAAAATGGTGCTATTAAATGTTTGATAGTTGAAAAAACAAAATTTTTAATTTCAAAGTTTACTTCAAAAGATGAAGTAGAAGTTAAGTGGAGTCAAATAAAAACTATCGGTGATGATGCTATTATTGTAAGTTGTCAATAAACTGGTAAATTATACCAATTTTATTGACACTTATTTTTTTTATATGATATACTTAAAATCCCCCCTCAAAAAAGAAAGGAAAATTTTATGTTTGAAAAAATACCATTAAATGATATTTATGTTGCTGATTTTGTTAATGAAACTTTAGAATTTATTTATGGTGGTATATATAAATCGACAACTGTTATTCATCATTTTGAAATAAAAAAAGAAAAAAGTATTTTTATTTGGATGGCAGATCAAAATGGAAAATTTGCTGGATATTTAAATTTATTTGATAATAAAATATATAAACCTATTACAACAGATTTAAATGATTATGAAGAAATTTATGAACAATTAAGTATAGATGTTGAAAATACTAATGATGGGTATATTAATTTTGAACCATTAGCAAATTACAGTTCTAAATATATAAAACCATTTATGTCAATTAGATTAGCAAAAAAGGCAATTAGCGATATAAATAGACAAAGAGAAAAAGAAAAAATTAAATCATTAATTTTTAAGAACTAGACTAATTTATTATTTTTTGATATAATTAATTAGTCTTTTTGAATGAAAGGAGGTTATTAAATGATTAAAATATTTGCCTTAGGTGGTTTAAATGAAATTGGGAAAAACATGTATGTAGTTAATGTCGATGATGAAATATTTGTATTTGAATCGGGTTTAAAATATGCTAATGATAAAATGTTAGGCGTTGATTATATTATTCCTAATTATGATTATTTAATCAAGAATAAAAATAAAATTCAGGGAATATTTTTATCACATGGTCATGATGAACAAATTGGCGCAATTCCTGATATGCTATATGATTTACCCAATGTTAAAATATTCGGAACTAAGTTTACCTTGGATTTATTAAAAGAAGAATTAATTCAAGAAAAATTGAAAGCTAATTTAATTGAAATAAAGCCACATAAAAAAATTAAAGTTGGTAAAAATTACATTTTTCCTATAAGTTTATCACATTCAGTTCCTGATAGTGTAGGTTATGTGTTATATACAAAAGATGGTGCTATTTTTTATACTGGTAATTTTGTTTTTGATTCTGCAATGACTGATAATTATAAAACTGATATAGGCAAACTTGCTTATGTTGGAAAACAAGGAGTATTATGTTTATTAAGTGAATCTTTGTATGCTGATAAGATAGGTTACACTTCGCCTAAACATCGTAGTTATAATTTTTTAAGAGAAATTATAAATAATAATCATAGTAGAATGTTAATTAATATTCTACAAGGTCAAATATTTAGAATTCAAGAATTATTAAATGCAGTTACTGAATCTAATAAGAAAGTTATTATATTAGGTAAAAGATTAGAAAATACTTTAATTAATGCAATTAATGATGGATATGTTAATTTTGATAAGTCTCGAATTGGTAATATTCATCATTTAGAAAAAGATTCTATTATTATAGTTTCAGATGAACGGGAAAAGCCTTTTTCAAATATTAAAAGAATCGTTAAAGGATACGATAGGTTTATAACTTTAACCGAAGAAGATACCATTGTTTTTGCTTCACCAGTTTATGATGGCATGGAAAAAAGTGCAACGATGTTGTTTGATGATATTGCTAAAAAAGGATGTAATTTAATAACAATGTCTAGTAAACAGTTTAATTCATTGCATGCTTCAAGTGAAGACTTAATGTTGATGTTGAACTTATTACAACCAAAATATTATTTTCCAGTAAATGGTGAATATAGACATCAAGTTGCTAATAGTGAAGTTGCTAAACAAATGGGGATGGATGATAAAAATATAATCCTTAAATTAAATGGCGAAGTTGCTACTTTTGTTAATGGAAATTTAACTGACGATAAAGAATTTATTAAAGTCGATGATATTTTAATCGATGGTAAAACATTAGGTGATGTTGGCGATTTAGTTATTAAAGATCGTGAAATGTTAGGTGAAAATGGTATTGTTTTAATTATAGCAATCGTCGATAAGGTAACTAAACAAATTTTATCAGGTCCACAAATTGTTACTAAAGGATTTGTTTATGTTAAAGAAAATATTGATTTAATAAAAGAAGCCAGTAATATGTCTTTAGAAATAATTAAAAATAATACTAAAGTATCTTATATCGATTATGGTAAAACAAAAAACGAAATAAGAGATAAAGTAGGTAATTATTTTTATAGGCAAACTGAATCAAAACCAATTATTTTAATTATGATTCAAGAAGTTTAAATTGTACTTAGTTACAATTTTTTTCTTGAAATAATTTAGTAAATATGATATCATTTATACCTAGGAAGTGGTTTTATGAATCTACCAAATTTAAACGATGCTAGAAAAAGAACAAAAGAAAAAGTTAATATATTAGAAAATTATAAAATAACTATAGAACAAAAATTAATTGGTAAAGGTAAAAAATATTATGTAAAAACATATGGTTGTCAGATGAATGAACACGATTCAGAAAATATTAAGGCAATATTAGAAGATATGGGATATAGTAGTACAGATAATCTGGAAGATGCTAATTTAATTATTTTAAATACTTGTGCGATAAGAGAGAATGCTCATAATAAAGTATTTGGCTTGTTAGGTAGAATTAAACATATGAAACAAACAAAAGAAGTTATGGTTGGCTTTGGTGGGTGTATGGCCCAAGAAGAAGTGATAATTGATGAAATACTAAGCAAATATAAATGGATTGATTTTGTTTTTGGAACACATAACATATATGATTTACCTAATATAATCGAAAAAGCCAAAAATAAACAAGAAATAGATGTATTTTCTATTGAAGGTGATGTTATTGAAAATATTCCGGTTAAAAGAGATAGTAAATATAAAGCTTGGGTTAATATTATGTATGGTTGCGATAAGTTTTGTACTTATTGTATTGTTCCTTATACAAGAGGTAAACAAAGAAGTAGATTACCAGAATATATAATTGATGAAGTAAATAATTTAATTAAAGATGGGTATAAAGAAGTAACCTTATTAGGGCAAAATGTCAATGCTTATGGCAAAGATTTAGATATCGATTATAACATGGCTAATTTATTAGAAGATGTAGCAAAAACTAATATTGAAAGAATTAGGTTTGTAACTAGCCATCCTTGGGATTTTAATGATGATATGATAGATGTAATAAGTAAATATAAAAATATTATGCCTTATATTCATTTACCTTTGCAATCAGGTTCTAATAAAATATTAAAACTAATGGGAAGAAGATATACAAAAGAACAATATCTAAAATTATATAATAAATTAAAAACTAAAATACCTAATTGTGCCATTACAACCGATATTATAGTTGGCTTTCCAAATGAAACAAAAGAAGATTTTCAAGATACATTAGATGTAGTTAATAAGTGCAAATACGATGGAGCATTTACATTTATTTTTTCACCTAGAATAGGAACTCCAGCATGTCGTATGAAAGATGAAATATTATTAGAAGAAAAAGAAGAAAGATTACAAATTTTAAATGATTTGGTAAATAAATATTCAAAAGAAAATAATTTACAATATTTAAATAAAATTGTACCAGTTTTATTAGAAGATTATAGCAGCAAAAATGGTAATTATTTAAAAGGATATACAGATACAATGAAATTAGTAAATGTTAAAGCAGATGATAATTATTTAGGTAAAATTGTGAATGTAAAAATAACTTCAGTTAAAACTTGGAGTATGGATGGAGAAATAATTTAATTTCTCTTTTTTTATGTACTAATAAATATTTATTGCATATATTAAAATGAGAGGTGATATTGTGTCTTTATATAAAGAAATAGTCACTAAGGCAGTTATTGGTAAAGGGAAAAAATATTTTAAGAATAATTATAAAATAACTACTAGTGATCAACCAACTACAATTTTAGGATGTTGGATAATTAACCATAAATTCAAAGGATACAAAACAGGAGATAAAATAGGTGTTGATGGATCATTTGATGTAAATATTTGGTATTCTTATGAAAATGACTCTAAAACAACAGTTGTTAATCAAAAAATAGAATATAACGATTTATTTAATGTAAAGTTAAAAGAGAATGCTGATTTAAGTAGTGAGACGGATATAATTGTAAGAACCCTAAGTCAACCAACTTGTTTAGGAGTTAATATATTAGAAAATAATCAAATTTCATTTGATATTGAAAAAGAATTAGGTGTTGAAATAGTAGGAGAAACAAAGGTAAAAATAGCTATTGAAGAAGATGAAGAACCTTGGGAAGATATAGTTGATGATGATATAGATAAAGAATTAGACGAAATAAATGAAAATTATATATAGTGTCAACCAAAAATAGTTGACACTTTTTAAATTATATGTTACAATTATTCAAGAAAAGGAGTGATTAATGATGGCTGTTAAATTAAGATTAAAGAGAATGGGTGCTAAAAAAAGACCATTTTATCGTATTGTAGCTGCTGATTCTAGAAGTAAAAGAGATGGAAAAGTAATCGAAGAAATCGGTTATTATAATCCAATTGTTGAACCTGCAGAAGTTAAAATTGATGAACAATTAGCTCAAAAATGGTTAAGTACAGGAGCAATTCCAACTGATACTGTAAGAGCATTATTTAAAAAGCAAGGCATTTTGAAAAATTTCCACGAGTCTAAAATGACAAAAGGAGAATAATTATGAATTTAGTTGAATTAACAGAATTTTTAGTAAAAAGCGTTGTTACTGATCCTGATATGGTATCAGTTAAACAATTTGAAGATGATGAAGAATATATCACAATTCAAGTATTAGTTGATAGTAGTGCAATTGGTTCAGTAATCGGTAAACAAGGAATTATTGCTAATGCTATAAGAACTATCGTTCAAGCTTCATCATATGCTAATGGATTAAAAAAAGTTAAAATTAATATTGATTCATTTTAAGAAGATTTATCTTCTTTTTTCTTGTATAATAGGAAAGTTATAGAGCAAAAGTCAAAATGCCTGGTAGTTTGCTATACGCAAAAAGGCAAGATAAAATC
>CALVYO010000063.1 GCA_944372275.1 uncultured Bacilli bacterium | reverse complement strand
GCAATATCTAAATAATAATTATTTTTATCTACTCTCATATTAACTCCTTATAACAAACATCAAATTTTTCTAAAAAATAATCTATTTCACTTTCTTTGGTTAAATGTGACAGACTAATTCTAATACTTGATTTAGCCCTTTTTTCATCTTTAGTTAAAGCATAAACAGATTTAGACATAGTACCTGTTGAGCAAGCAGTTTGAGTTGAAATATATATATCATATTTTTCTAAAGCATGTAACATTGTCTCTGGTTTAATGCCAATTACACTTACATTTAAAACATAAGGTATCGAATATTCATTACTATTTATAAATACATTATCATATTTTGATAAACCTTCTTTTATCTTTTTATTTAATTTAGTTACATATTCATAATGTTTATCTAAATCTATTAATACTAAACGCATCGCTTTAGCAAATGATGCAATTAAGGCTGGGGCTGGGGTACCACTTCTATAAACAGTCGTACTTTTACCACCATGAATTAGTGGTTCTAAAGATATATTATCTTTTTTATATAACATACCAATACCTTTTATTCCATATATTTTATGAGCAGCAAAACTAGCTAAATCAACATTAGTTAAATCTAGTTTAATTTTACCTAATGCTTGTGTCATATCAACATGAAAAAAACACTTATTATAATCTTTTAATAGTTTTCCTATTTCTTCAATTGGTTGCTTAATTCCCATTTCACTATTAATATAACCAACACTTACTAAAATAGTTTCATCAGTTAATAATTCTTTTAAATTATCTAAATCGACAATTCCTTTTTCATTAGTTTTAACAAAATCAACTTTAAATCCTTGCTTTTGTAAAAATGTTAAAGGACCATATATTGAAGAATGTTCAAACTCTGTTGTAATAATATGTTTTCCCCTATTTAGATACTTTAAAGCAATTCCTTTAATTACCATATTATTAGTTTCTGATGAACCACTTGTATATATTATTTCACTTTCTTTTATATTTAATAAATTACTAATTTGTTTCGTAGATGCTTTAATAATTTCATTAGCCTCTACACCTAATCTATGTAAAGAATTAGGATTACCAATATATTTTCTGCTAACTTCAACAAATGTATTTAATACTTCTTCGTTTACAGGTGTTGTAGCAGAATAATCTAAATATGTCATAACACACCTTCTTTTTACTACATCTATAATTTTATCAAAAAATGAGAAAAATGTAAATTATTTTCTCATTAAAAATTATCATCAATTAAAAAATCAAAAATATTAATTTGTTTAATATTATCAGTAGAAAAATCTTCTTTCGTTAAAGTAATAATATATTTTTCTTCTTTAAAATCTAACTCATCAAAAGCCATAAATTCTCTTTTTCTTGTCTCTTCGTTTGATAAATCATAACATACTTGAATATACTTGAATTTACCATTTTTTGAAGCAATAAAATCAATTTCTCCTTTTTTAGTTTTACCGATATAAACTTTATAATCTTTACTAATAAGATCGTTATATACAATATTTTCAAGTGCTACTGAATAATTAATTTCTTCATTATTCGTTTTAATTTGTTTAATTCCTAAATCATTAGCATAATATTTATTTAATGTTTTTAAAATATTTTTACCATGAATGTCATATCTATATACTTTATTCATTATGAAAGTAGTAGACAAAGCTTCTAAATAATTATATAAAGTATCATTAGCAATTTCATGATATTCTTTTTTTAAATATTCAATAACATTATCACGAGAAAATTCTCTAGTTTCAGTATCCAATATATATTGAAGAACCTTATTAAAAGATGCTATATCTTTAACTCCTAATCTTTCAACAACATCTTTAAGAATTATTGAATCATAAACACTAGATAAATAACTAACCTTATCATCATCTTTATCAAAAACAAACCTTTGAGGCAAACTTCCCCATTTGAATATATCAAATAACAATTTTTCATAATCTTGTTTTTTAGTATTAGTTAATAAAACTGCTTCTTTAAATGAAAGAGGATTTATTCTAAAACTAACATATCTACCAGATAAATCAGTAGATAATTCTAAAAGAGTCATTCTACTATTAGAGCCTGTTATAAAAATGCTATAATCATTAGTTATTCTAAGTGAATTAATACCTTTTTCAAAATCTTCAACTTTTTGAATTTCATCTAAAAAAACATAATATTTGTTTTTGTTTACCTTTAAAGATTCAATATAATTATATAAATCCTTAGCATTTTTTATAAAATCAAATTTCAAAGATTCAAAATTAATATATATTATATTTTCTATAGGTATACCACTTTGTTTTATTTCTTCCATTATTTGATTCAAAATAACTGATTTTCCACTTCTTCTCATTCCATAAATTATTTTAATTAAAGATTCAGTATGATAAAATCCTCTTATTTTTGCTAAATATTTTTCTCTTATAAGCACTAAAAATCACCTCACAAACATTATACTATTATATTTGGTTTTTGTAAAGTTATTCCAGTACACTGGAATAACTTTTAAATATGCATTCTTCTTTTTAATTCTTCTTTTACATCTTTAAACTTAAAAGTTAGTAAACTAACAAAACAAATTAAATTAAGTAAAATTGAAATAATAGAAGGAATTCGATTAGGTATACCTATAATTATAAATATAAATGGAATTACACCAATTAAAGCAATACAAATAAAGTAAAATATTTCTTCTTCTAAATAATCTTTTAAAATAATCGATAAAATTGCTAAATTAATACTACAAATAATACATAAAATAGGAATCACATAAGTAATTGACCAATAATGAAAACCAGTAAAATAATCCCATATAACTGATAAAACACTTAAAATTACAAGTTGCCACAATATCGATTTAAATAAACTATCTTTATTATTAAAAGCAGTTTTTAAAATTATAAATAAACAAGCAAAGCCTAAAACAACAAAAATACTAAAATGATATTTATTAATCATTAAATCAATTGTAATACATATTAAAGAAATTATAAAACTAATAAATAACAAAATTTTAAAAAATGTTGAGTACTTCTTATAGATATTAGGAATAAATGGAAATACATTATCTTCTTTTTTTCCTATCAATTTATTTTGACATAATGGGCAAATATCTAAATCCGTTTTAAATTTTAAATTACATTTTTTACAAATTCTCATAATTCACCTTCTATTTTATTAGTAGTTATTATAACATCGATTCCTAATTCACTTAATTTACGATAAAAAGATTTAATAATATCAGTACTAACAAAAATAGAAGTAAATGATATATTTAATTTATCTAAATAAGAACACATCGATATCTGCATTTTATCAGTACTTACATAAACCTCAAAACTATCAATATAATCTTTAATATTATCATCTACTTTAATAACTCCTAAGTTAGTTACTGAACTAGTTATTTTATTAAAATAAACAATTATTTTTAAAACAATATTTTTAATAAATAAAGGGATTAATCTAATTAAAAAATTATGTTCAAATGAAACAAATTTATTCATTGTTTTAAATAAATTTTCTTTTTTTAATTCATTTTTTAAATATTTATCAACATACTTTATTATATCTTCTAAATTATTATTACCATTATATTTTAATTTCAAAACACTAAAAAAATTTCTAGCAGTTTGCGATTTAAAATATTTTCTTAAATTAACTGGAATATCAATATATATATACTTATTTTCATCTTTTAAAGACATATTTTCTTTAATTGATAATATATAAATACTAACAATTAAACTAGTTATAGTAGTATTATACTTATGAGATAAACTAATTAAATCATTAGTATTCATACAACCATTTGTAACCTTCATTTTACTCAATTTTTCGCCTTTAATCTTATAAACATTATTTATGTCATTTATTTTATTTAATTGAAATTTATAATATTTATTAAAACTATCACTACTTTTTTCATTAATCGAAGCATCATAATCAAAATTAAAATCTTTAATATCATGTTTTTTACTAATATAAATATAAATAATAGTTTTTAAAAATTCTAAGGCTCCTGTACCATCGGTTAAAGCATGATAAACTTCCAAATTAATTCTATTTTTATAGTAATTTACCCGAAATAATAATTTTTTCTTTTTTTTACCATAAATAGGACTACATATATCTTTTTTTTCTTCTTTGACAATTGGATTAAAATTAATTGTTTCTAAATAATGCCAAAAAAATCCTTGTTTTAAAATAGATTTAAAATTAGGAAAATATATAAGTGCTTCATTAACCGATTCTTGTAAGATAACATTATCTATTTCTTCTTTTAAAACACAAGTAAATCTAAATACTTTAGGATCTTTTTTATTACTTACTGGAGGAAATATTTTAGCAGCATTATCTAATCTAAACCATTGTTTCAATATTATCACTTCCTAAAAATTCGTTTATATAATTATAACATTCATTTATTTCTTTTTTGTTAATAGGTAAAGTAAAAAATCCATGAATATTATCAATTCGATGTAATATTACCTGATTATTATATTTTAATAATTTCTTACCATACTCTTCCCCTTCATCTCGCAATGGATCTAAATTAGCAGTTATTATCAAAGTTTTAGGTTGATTATATAAACTATCAGCATTTAAAGGAGATACATATTTACTAGTTAAATATTTTTTATCTTTAACATACAAATCTAAATATTGATTTATTCTTTCATTAGTTAAAATGTAATCATAACCATTTTCTTTAATTGATTTGTAACTACTATTTTCATCATGAATATGATAAGTTATTGGATATAATAAAATTTGTCTATCTACTTTAAATTCCTTTTTTTCGCTTGCAATAATCGATATAACACTTGCAATATTACCTCCAGCACTATCACCCATTAATACAATATTATCTACAAAACTATCTTTACTATAAAAATATTTAGTAACTTCATAACATTCTTTTAAGCCAATAGGGAAAGGATATTCAGGGGCTAAAGAGTAATCTATTGCAATAACTAAAGAATTAGTGTTAGAGGCTAAATCATTACAAGTCCTACTATAAGTTTGAATATTACCAGATACAAATCCCCCACCGTGAAAATATAAAATTGTTTGATTAATAATTTTAGGAATAAACAATCTAACTTTTATATTTTTATTTTCTATCAATATATAAGTATCAATATATTTAATATTTTTATCTTTTAAAATTATACTTTTAAGTTTTCTTTCTTTTTTATAATCAATATTTAATTTAGATAATTTATTAATAATTTTTTTAGTAATTTGTTTCAATATTATCACCAATATAATTATACCAAAAAAAAGATGAATATTCATCTTAAAAATCTATTTCACTTATAAATTCTTTATCAAATAAAACTAATTTATAAGCGTGTAAACATAATCTTTTATATTTACTATTCCCATATTTTTTATCTCCTAAAATAGGATGACCAATATTATTTAATTGCACTCTTATTTGATTCTTTTTACCTGTTTTTATATTAATATCTAACAAAGAATTATTATTTATTTCTTTTATTTTTTTGTAAATAGTAATAGCCAAATCACCATTATTTGCCACATAAACATAATGATTTTTATTTTCTTTTAAATAATTTTTTAATATATCACTATCTTTAGTAATGCCAATTACGATAGCCTTATATCTTCTTTCAACTTTATCCCAATTATTTTGTAAATAATTTTTAGTTTTAATATTTTTAGCAAACACCACTAAACCAGATGTATCCTTATCTAATCTGTGAACAATAAAAATTTTATTTTTTTTATTATTCTTTTTAACATAATCACTTACTAAATTATATAAAGATATTTCTTTGCCATTTGATATAGTTAATAAATTATAAGGTTTATCGATTACTATAATATCATTATCTTCATAAATAATTTTAATATCTTTTGATTTATTATATTTGTTAATAGTTATAACTTCATTACCATTTAAAATATAATCATATTTCGTAATCACTTTACCATCAACTAAAACACTACCATTTTTTAATAAAGTTTTATAATTTTTATATTTTTTTAAATAATCAATTAATCTTTCCATTATAATATTTCCTCTAAATATGGTACATCAACTAATTGCCTTTTCAACTGTTTAACAAATGGTTTTTGACTTTCAAATTGTTTTTCTTCTAAAGTTTTATCTATATCATGTTCCGATAGTGATAAAATACTTTGTTTATCAAATATCACATATAAAAATATCAAAAGCAAACTTAAATTATCAAATTTTTCATTTACTTCAATTTTTCTTGGATTAATTCCTAAACTTTTTAAATAATTAAAGGTTAATAAAGGAATACCATCATTTGGAAAATCCAATATTTTACAACTATCTATATCACAAAAATAAACTTCATCTATCGATTTTATTAATATATTGGAAATATTAATATCACCTAAAATTATACCATGATTGTGGTAATACTTTAATAATTGTGATAATTTCTTAAATAAACTAATTAATTCTAAACTAGTAAATTTAAAATTAGTTATAAAATCTCCAGCAACATAGTCCATTGTATATCCAATAAGTTTATCATCAGCTATTTTTTGCTTAGGAAGTATTAAACCATCCATAATAATTGTCGATAAAATATCCAATTTAATTTCTTTTAAATCTAAATCGACATCTTTCCTTTTATATATTTTATAAACGGTTTGATAATCAGAAAAAATATCTGCCTCTTTACTTGAAATACTTATTAAACTTAATTTTTTAAAATCAATACTATCAATATTTATTGTTTGCGTAATTATTCCCCTATTCCATATTTTTCTATATATTCTTGATAACTTATTTGTTTATCTTTGTATGTTCCATCATTTTTAATTTCAATTAATCTATTACTTACCGTTTCAATTAATTCCTGATCAAAACTAGAAAATATAATAACTCCCATAAATCTTTTTAAACCTTCATTTAAAGACGTAATTGATTCAATATCTAAATGATTAGTTGGTTCATTAAATAATAATACATTAGATCTTTCTAACATCATTTTACTAAACATACATCTAACCTTTTCGCCACCAGATAAAACATTAACTTTTTTTAAAACTTCTTCACCAGAAAATAACATTCTACCTAAAAATCCTCTTATATAACTATCATCTTTATTATCACTATATTGTTTTAACCAATCAACCATATTTAAATCATTAAAATATTCATCGTGATTCTTTTTAAAATAACTTATTTTAACATTACCACCTATTTTAATAGTTCCATTATCAGGTTTTACATTCCCACTTATAATATCTAATAAAATTGTTTTAGCAATTTCATTAGTCCCTATTAACGCTATTTTATCATCAGGTCTAATCGTTAAATTAAAATTTTTAATAATATCTTTATAATTAATATTTTCTAAAGTAATAACTTCCTTACCTACATTTTTATCAAAATCAAAATTAATATAAGGATACTTTCTACTAGATGGTTTAATTTCATCTAATACTATTTTTTCTAATGATTTTTTTCTCGAAGTTGCTTGCTTTGATTTAGAGGCATTAGCCGAAAATCTTCTAATAAAATCTTCTAATTCTTTTATCTTTTCTTCTTTCTTCTTATTAGATTCTTTCATTTGTTTTTGAATCAACTGACTAGATTGATACCAAAAATCATAATTACCTACAAATAAAGTAATTTTGTTATAATCAATATCTAACATATGAGTACATACTTTATTTAAAAAATGTCTATCATGCGATACAACTAAAACAGTATTTTTAAAATTAATTAAAAA
>CALVYO010000062.1 GCA_944372275.1 uncultured Bacilli bacterium | reverse complement strand
ACAAAGAAATATTTACCAGAAGCACCGGAAATATTAAAATTAACAGAATATTATAAAGAATTAGAAGCAAGTGGAGAAACAGCAAATTGGGAAAGTAAATATTTCACAGATTTTTATGGACTTATACAAGCAAATGAAGATGTTATGAATTGTAGTAGTGGAAGCGAATGTAGACAAGCAATAACAGCAGCAGGAGGAGCAAAGTATTTATTACCAGAATGGGCAACAATAAATTTAGAAACAACAGGAGATAGTAGTGCAGGATTAGCATATTGGACAAAAACACCAGCAAACTTGAGTGTTGTGTCTATTCCTGATTGCGCGTGGTTCGTGTATGTCTACGGCGACCTCCACTACGGCTACTACGTCTATCTCTCTGACTACGTTGGCGTGCGCCCAGTTATCCATATCTATGAATCTAACATCCTTTCTAAATTAGAGGCCCCAGAGTATGTAAACCCAGATGATGTCGGTGGTGAAATAGGTGGAGCTTCCTAACTGAGTAAAATCCCGAAGGGATTTATCAGCCGCACGCGAAGTCGTGTGGCCAAAGAGGGGCAAGATAGTATAGTAAACACTTGTGGTGATATAAGGCTAAAAGAAAGTAGAACAAATAAAGACACCAGTATTCAAATGAATATCGAATATTGGTGTTAAATTTAAAAATGAGGTGATAAATAATGGATTTTAGTAATATTAAAATAGAAAAAGAATTACAAATAGTATTTATGGGAACACCTGAATTTGCTGTTCCAGTTTTACAAGGATTATTAGATAATTATAAAGTAAGAGCAGTAGTAACGCAACCAGATAGAAAAGGTAATCATAATCAAATTACTATTTCACCAATTAAAAAATTAGCTAATGATAATGCAATATTAGTTTTGCAACCAGAAAAAATAAAAGAAGATTATCAAGAAATAATCAATTTAAAACCTGATATTATTATAACTTGTGCTTATGGTCAAATTATTCCAAGAGAATTATTAGAGTGTCCTAGATTAGGTTGTATTAATGTGCACGCATCTTTACTTCCTAAATTAAGAGGTGGGGCTCCTATTCATAAAGCAATAATTGAAGGATACAAAAAAACAGGTATTACGATTATGTATATGAATACGAAAATGGATGAAGGAGATATTATAACACAAGAAGAAATAGATATTTTAGATAATGATACGGCTAGTTCATTACATAATAAGTTAAGTTTATTAGGTAGAGATTTATTACTTAAAACATTACCTAGTATAATTGAAGGAACTAATACTAGAATTAAACAAGATTCATCACAGGCTACTTATGCTTTTAACATAAAAAAAGAAGAAGAAAAATTAAATTTTTATAAAACTGCAAGACAAGTATATAATCAAATAAGAGGATTAAATTCTTGGCCGGGGGCTTATTGTATATTTGAAGGTAAAATATTAAAAGTATGGGAAGCCTATATAACGGAAAATTATCCTGTAGGATTTAATGGAGAAATAACTAATATTTATAATGATGGTATTGGAGTTAAGGTAAGTAATGGTGAAGTAGTATTTAAAGTAGTACAACCAGAAGGAAAAAATAAGATGGATGCTATTAGTTTTATTAATGGATTAAGAGATAAAAATATAGTAGGTAAAATTTTACAATGAAAGAATTTATTGAATTTATAAAGAAATTATGGCAAAATAAAAGAACAAGAGCATTATCTATTTTAATAATGTATGCTATATTTTTTACATTTGTCTTTATGATATTATCAAGTAATCAAGAACCTATTATTGAAGATAATATAAATATTACGGATTATAAATTAGAAATAATAGGTGAAGATAACTTTACTTATGATTCTATAACTAATCAAGTATTTTATGATGGTGTTTATTATGAATTAAATAATAGACCGGAAATTTTAAATAAATATGATTTAGATGTTTATAACCCTAATAATATTTTAGATTTATTAGAAGATGCTACATTAGAATCTACTAATTATATTGATAAAAGTGATACTTATTTAGTAAAAGTAAATGATTTAGAAAGTAATGATTTGGTTGATTATGTTAAAGTTATTAAATATGAAAATAAAATAATAATAGATTTAACTAATTATTATGGATATACAGTTAATATAGAATTGAGGAGTTAGGTATGAACGTTGTAATAATCGTTTTAGTTGTTGGTGCTTTAGCAGTTTTAATATTTAAAAGATTTAGTAATATTGTTTATTATATAGGAATAGTTGATATATTTTTAAGAGTTTTATCATTTATAGCAGCAAATATTCCAGTTAAAGAAATAAGTAATTTTATATATACATATTTTCCAAATAGTGTTCCTAGTATAATAAATATGTATTCAAGTGGTATATTTAATACAATACTGATGTTGGTATTATGTGTAGTATATATATTTTTAGATATTTATTTAATTAAAATATTTTGGAAAAAGAAATAACTTCGGTTATTTTTTCTTGTTTTTAAAATAAATGTTTAGTATAATTATAGAGGTGGTTATATGTACTCTTATATAAAAGGTTTTATTAAAGAAATAGAAAGTAATTATATTGTATTAGATAATAATGGAATTGGTTATTTAATATATACTCCTAATCCATATTCTTTTAATGTTGATGAAGAATATACTGTTTATATTTATCAAAATGTTAAAGAAGATGAATTAACTTTATATGGATTTAAACTAAAAGAAGAAAAAGATTTGTTTTTAAAATTAATTGAAGTAAAAGGATTAGGATGCAAAATGGCTTTACCTATTATTGCAACTGGTTCTATTAATGGTATAATCGATGCAATTGAAAGAGAAAATATATTATATTTAAAAAAATTTCCTAAAATAGGGGATAAAGTAGCTAAACAAATTATATTAGATTTAAAAGGAAAATTAAATGCTACTGGTGTTGTTACAACTAGTAATAATGATGAATTAATCGAAGTATTAAAAGGTTTAGGTTATAAGACACAAGATATATTAAAGGTTGTAAGACAAGTTAATACCAATTTGTCACTAGAAGATCAAATTAAGGAAGCTTTAAAGTTATTTTTAAAATGAGAATAGCTGTTGATTTTGATGATACAATTGTAAAAACTAGTGATAAAATAAAGGAATATTTAGATAAATATAATATAAACGAATTTAAAAATTTAAATGAACAATATGAATTTTATAAAAACAATTTTGATGATATTACTAAAGAATTAGAATTATTTGATAATGTTATAGATGTATTAAATAAATTAAGCATTAACAATGAATTATATTTAATTACAGCTAGAAATAATTATTATTCAAAAAATATAAAAGATTTAACTATTAAGTACATTAAAGATAACAAATTACCTTTTAAAGAAATATATTTTGAATGTTATGAAGTAGGAAAGGCTATTAAATGTGAAGAATTAAAAATTGATTTATTTATCGATGATTATAGTATTAATTGTTTAGAAGTTAATAAAAAAGGAATTAATACATTATTATTTAAAAAAGAATATAAAAATTTGAAAACAGTTAATAGTTGGCAAGAAATTTTAGAATATGTGGAGGGATAATATGGATGAGCGAGTTGTTACTAATAAAGAACTAAAAGAAGATACATTTGAACAAAGTATTAGACCTGATAGTTTAGATGAATATATTGGACAAACAGAAATAAAAGAAAATTTAACTGTATTTATTAAAGCTGCTAAATTAAGAGAAGAACCTTTAGATCACGTATTATTATATGGTCCTCCTGGTTTAGGTAAAACAACTTTAGCTAACATAATTGCTAATGAATTAGGTTCTAATCTTAAAACAGCAAGTGGTCCAGCAATTGAAAAAACTGGTGACTTAGCAGCTATTTTATCAACTTTAGAGCCGGGAGATGTTTTATTTATCGATGAAATTCATCGAATACCAAGATATATTGAAGAAGTATTATATTCAGCAATGGAGGATTTTACTTTAGATATAATAGTTGGTAGCGATTCAAGTAGTCGTAGTATTAGAATTGATTTACCACCTTTTACATTAGTAGGGGCAACTACTAGAACTGGCGATTTAACTAGTCCATTACGTGATAGATTTGGGATTATTTCTAAATTAAATTATTACACTATTGAAGAATTAACAAGTATCGCTAAAAGAACTAGTCGCGTATTAAGTACACCTATCGATGATGATGCCGCTGTTGAGTTAGCTAAAAGAAGTAGAGGAACACCTCGTATTTGTAATCGATTATTTAAAAGAGTAAGAGATTATGCTTTAGTTATGGGCGATGGTGTAATCGATAAAAAAATAACAATATTAGCTTTAGAAAAATTAAAAGTCGATGAATTAGGATTAGATGAAACTGATTATAATTTACTAAAAGCAATAATTGAAAAATTTAATGGTGGTCCAGTTGGAATAGATGCGATTGCCTCTAGTATCGGTGAAGAAGTAACAACTATTGAAGATGTTTATGAACCTTATCTATTACAAAATGGATTTTTAAAAAGAACTTCAAGAGGTAGAATTGTAACTGATAAAGCATATGAACATTTAAAAATAAACCATCAAAATCGATTAAATATGGAAGAATTATGAAATTAGAGGATTTATATAAAGAATATGATAGATTACAAAAAATATATGGCGCTAAAGAATTAAATTCTATTTATAATGGTGGTTGTACTGCTAATCCCAATATTTGTTTTGTCTTTATGAATCCAACTGGCAAAAATACCGCATCTTATAAAGAATGGAAAGGTATAAGAGCGCCTTGGATTGGAAGCAAAAATATTTGGGATTTATTTTATCAATTAAATTTATTAAATGAAGACATATATTTAAAAATAAAAAGCATTAAAGGTAAAGATTGGAATGAAGATTTTGCTTATCAAGTTTATCAAGATGTTATGAATCATAAATATTTTATAACTAATTTAGGTAAATGTACACAAATAGATGCTAGAGAGTTACCTAATAGTGTTTATGAAAAATATTTAGATTTATTATATAAAGAAATAGAAATAATAAATCCTAAAGTTATTGTACTATTTGGTAATCAAATAAGTTCGATATTTTTAAAAGAAAAAATATCGGTATCACAATGTAGAAAAAAATTGTTTATAAAAAACATAAATGGTAAAAATTATAATTGCTATTCAGTATATTATCCAGTTGGTAATGGAAGATTTAATATGGATAAAGCAATAGAAGATATAAAATTTATAATAGGAGGAAGTTATGAAAACAGAAGATTTTGATTATTACTTACCTGAAAATTTAATAGCACAGACACCTTTAGAAAAAAGAGATGCCTCTAAATTATTAGTTTTAGATAAAGAGACAGGGAAGATAGAACATAAACATTTTACTGATATTGTTGATTATTTAGAAAAAGATGATATATTAGTTATTAATGATACTAAAGTAATACCAGCTAGATTAATAGGCGTTAAAGAAGAAACCAATGCTGTTATTGAAATATTGATGTTAAAGGAAGTAAATAGCAATTGGGAATGTTTAGTAAAACCTGCTAAAAGAGTTAAAATTGGTACTATAATTAAATTTAGTGATAAATTAAAAGCAAAATGTGTTGAAGTAAAAGATGAAGGAATAAGAATATTTGAATTTATTTATGATGGTATTTTATATGAAATATTAGATGAATTAGGTACAATGCCATTACCACCTTATATTCATGAAAAACTAAAGGATAAAAATAGATATCAAACTATTTATGCTAAGAATGAAGGAAGTGCAGCAGCACCAACAGCAGGATTACATTTTACTAATGAATTATTAGATAAAATAAAAGCAAAAGGCGTTATTATTGTTCCTATAACTTTACATGTGGGATTAGGTACATTTAGACCAGTTAATGTGGAAGATGTAACAAAACATAAAATGCATAGTGAATTTTATATAATGAGTAAAGAAACTGCTGAAATATTAAATAATCATAAAAAAAGAATTATTGCAGTTGGTACAACTTCTACAAGAACATTAGAAACAATAATTAATTTATATGGTGAATTTAAAGAATGTAGTGGTTGGACTGATATATTTATTTATCCTGGTTATAAATTTAAAGCCATTGATTGTTTAATAACTAATTTTCATTTACCAAAATCAACTTTAGTTATGTTAGTAAGTGCTTTCGCTACTAAAGAATATATTATGAATGCTTATAATGAAGCTATAAAAAATAACTATCGTTTTTTTAGCTTTGGCGATAGTATGTTTATAAAGAAGGGATAAAATGCTAAACGAATTAAAAGATTTATCGTTAGATTTAAAGAAAAAAATAAAAGATTATTCTACGTTTGATTTAGTTATGATTGGTGAAGTTTTTGCTAAAATAATGAATCATTATGAAAATGAAGAATATTCTTATCAACAAACACATTATTTTTGTGTCGATAATGCTGTTGGTGGTGGTATGCTTTTTGTTGCTCATCCTGCTTTTATTATTAAAGATTGTGTGAAAAAAAGATTTTATTCTTATAATACTGATGATTTAGATACATTAATTCAAGAAGGTAATGGGTTAATATTAATTGATGATTTAGAAAATAGTACTGCTGATACAATTGATTTTTATACTTTTAACAATAAAACAGGAGAATTAAAACTAAATATTTGCTTTAGAAAATTTGTATATTTAAAGAGATTCATAAATGAAGTAATATCCTATAAATTAAAAAATAATATAACTAATATTTCTACTCAAGAATTGGAGAAATTAATGAATGAGTTTATTGGTGAAATTTCAAAAAAATTAATTAAAAATTAACTATGTTATTGTATATAAAGTTAATTTATAGTATAATTATATATAGGGAATATTAGCTGTTTGGTACTTGCCGAGTTCTATAAGAAGGAGGCAGATAATTATGAAGAAAAAAGATTTATTAATCTCTTATTTAATTCTAATTATCATTTTATTAGTTATAGCATTATTAATTTTATGCATAAAAAAATAGTACCTAATCTTACAGATTAAGTACAAGGCTTGAAATAACAGGCGAGTACTCAACGTAGAAAAGTTAAGTATTCCCTTTTTAATATATGCAAGTTTCCTTGACAAATACATTGTATCATAAAATAATATATTTGTCAAAATATATTAATTAAAAATTAACAAAATTATTGAATTAGAGGTTAATTTATAGTATAATTTCATATAGGGAATAATAACTGTTGGGTACTTGCCGAGTTCTATAAGAAGGAGGCAGATAATTATGAAGCAAAAAGATCTATTAATTTCTTATTTAATTCTAATTATCATTTTATTAGTTATAGCATTATTAATTTTATGCATAAAAAAATAGTACCTAATCTTACAGATTAAGTACTCATCAAAAAAATTAACAGGTGAGTACTCAACGTGTGAAAGTTAAGTATTCCCTTTTTATTATATGCAAGTTTCCTTGACAAATACATTGTATCATAAAAAAATATAATTGTCAAAGCAAATTAATTAAAAATTAACGAAATTATTGAAACTAAAATTAAATTATAGTATAATCATACATAGGGAATAATAACTGTTGGGTACTTGCCGAGTTCTACAAGAAGGAGGCTTGATAATTATGAAGAAAAAAGATTTACTAATAACATTTTTAATTCTAATTATCATTTTATTAATAGTATCGTTAATGATATTATGTATAAAAAAATAGTACCTAATCTTACAGATTAAGTACATCACTAAATTATTAAAACCGGTGAGTACTCAACATAGGAAAGTTAAGTATTCCCTTTTTATTATATGCAAGTTTCCTTGACAAATACATTGTATCATAAAAAAATATAATTGTC
>CALVYO010000061.1 GCA_944372275.1 uncultured Bacilli bacterium | reverse complement strand
AAAAAATTTTGCTATGGTGATAATTTGTCTATAATTCAAGAAATTGATAGTAGTAAATTATTACCATCTAAAAGTTTACAAGAAAACATAGATAAATTATTAAAAGGAAATAAAGAATTTAATTTAATAGATAATCAGATGATAATCTATGATAAAATATTAGCGGCAACAAAAAAAGAAGAAAAGAATGTAATTATTGTCGAAGGTGGTCCAGGTACTGGAAAATCAGTAATAGCAATAAATTTATTAGCAAATTTAACCAACCAAGGAAAATTATGTCAATATGTATCAAGAAACACAGCACCGCGAGTAATTTATGGGGCAAAATTAAAAGGAACTTTAAATAAAACTAGCATAGATAATTTATTTAAAACATCTAGTGCTTATACTGCTACAAAAGAGGATATTTTTGATGTTTTAATAGTAGACGAAGCTCATTGTCTAACTGAAAAATCTGGATTATTTAATAACTATGGTGAAAACCAAATAAAAGAGATAATTTATTCATCAAAATCTTCAATATTTTTTATAGATGAAAGACAACAAGTTCATTTAAATGATATTGGGACAATAAATGAAATAAAAAAATGGAGTACATATCTAAATGCTAATATAATGGAATTAAAATTAGAATCTCAGTTTAGATGTAATGGTTCGGATAATTATCTAAAATTTATTGATTATTTATTAGGTACTACTAATAATTATGATGGAAAAATAAATTACGACATAACTATATGCGATAGTCCACAAGAATTAGAATCATTAATAAAAACAAATAATATCAAAAATAATAAATCGAGAATTTTAGCTGGTTATTGTTGGGAATGGAATAAAGATGAAATTGATAATACAAATTATCACGATATTAAAATTGGAGAATATGGAATAAGTTGGAATTTAGGTGCAAAACAAACTTTTGCAATAGATGATTCAGTAAATGAAGCAGGATGTATTCATTCAGTACAAGGATTAGAATTTGATTATGTTGGGGTAATTATCGGAGAAGATTTATTTTATGAAGATAGTAAGGTATGTACAAATTTTCAAAAACACGCATCTTCGGATCCTTCGTTTAAAGGCATAAAAAAAATGTATAAAGAAAATGAGATAATGGCAAGAGAAATATCTAATACGATAATAAAAAATACATATAGAGTATTACTGACAAGAGGAATTAAAGGATGTTATGTATATTGTGTAAATGAACAATTAAATAATTATTTTAAAGAACAAATAAATATTTATAAATAAATGATTAATTGTAATTATTTTTAATCGATGACGTAATTGTTAATTAATGAACTTAGTATTATATTAAATGTAAAACAATTATATTACTTTTAAACTTTATAATTGAGTATTAAAAGAGTTAAAAATGAAATATTAAAATGACAAAGTATATATAATATCCTACTTAGAGAAATTTTTTTTGCACAAATAAGGTAATAAAACTATTAAATATTTATTAAAACCAAACGATGAACCAAAAGTAGTATTCGATTATGAAAAAGGTTCTATCATATATGCATATTGCAATAAACACGGATTGTGGAAAAAAGAAATTTAAGTCTATATTTAGACTTTTTTTCATACTATTTTATAGGTGAAGTGTATGAAGAAGTTGTTGTTTTTAATATTGTTAATTCCAATTAGTGTAAAAGCTTATTCTAGTAGTGCTACTAGTACAGTATTAATGGATATGGATAGTTTAAATGTTATTTATTCTAATAATATGAATGATGTAAGAAGTGTAGCGTCTATATCAAAAATAATGACTGCCATAGTGGCTATTGAAAATAAAGATGTAAATGATATTGTTACGATTGGTGAAGAGATAACTAAAGCATATGGTTCTGGTATTTATATTAAACAAGGCGAAGAAATTACTTTAGAATCATTATTATATGGTTTAATGTTACGAAGTGGCAATGATGCAGCTTTGGCTATAGCTAATTATGTTGGTGGTAGTGTCGATAACTTTGTTACAATGATGAATAAAAAAGCTGTGGAAATCGGGATGAAAAATAGTAAATTTAATAATCCTCACGGTTTGGATGAGAATGTGGGTAACTTATCCACAGCATACGATATGGCATTATTAACTAGTTACGCAATGAAAAATGAAACATATAGAAAAATAGTTAGTACTAAAAAATATACTTTAAGAACTAATATGAATTATTATTCGTGGATTAATAAAAATAAATTATTACATAGTCACGATTATATAACAGGTGGTAAAACAGGATTTACCGATATTGCTAAAAGAACATTAGTAACGACCGCTTCTAAAGATAATGTCAATTTAGTTGTTGTTACTTTAAATGATGGTAATGATTTTGTTGATCACATAAATTTATTTGAAGAAGCATTTGCTAATTATACAAACTATAATATTTTAAAAGAAGGCGAAATAAATATAATTGATGAAAATTATTATTTAGATACATTATATATAAAAAATAATTTTAATTATACCTTAGAAAATATTGATAATAAAATATTATTAAATTTTAAATTAGAAAAAAAACAAAATTATAGTGATAATGATAAAGTAGGAGTAGTTGAAGTAATAATTAACGATAAAAAAGTTTATGAAGAAGATATTTTTATTAAGAAAAAAGAAAAATTAAGTTTTTTTGATAAAATAAAAAGGTGGTTTAGTAATCTATGGTAAATAAAATATGGGGTAGTTTTATCATAATTGGAATTTTATATTGTTTATCAAATAATAATATTGAAATTGTAAATACTGCTATTTTAGATAGTACTAAAACTTCTTTTGATATGATAATAAAAATTTTTCCGGTTATGGCTTTATGGTTAGGGATTGCTAAAATAGCTGAAGTATCAGGATTATTAAAAAAATTATCTAGTAAAATATCTATTTTATTAAGATATATTTTTCCGGAAATACCTAAAAATCACGAATCACTAAGTTATATAAGTTCAAATATAATTGCCAATATGTTTGGCTTAGGAAATGCCGCAACACCATTTGGTTTGAAAGCTATGCAATCACTACAAGAATTAAATAAAAAAAAAGATACAGCAACTAGGTCGATGATTACATTTTTAGTATTAAATACTAGTGGTGTAACTATTATTCCTACGACGATTATTTCTTTAAGAATGATGTATGGTAGTGTTAATCCAACAAGTATTGTTTTCCCTTGTATAATAATAACTTTTTTAAGTACCTTATCAGGATTAATAATCGATAGAATATTTGCGAGGTTCTATGTCTAACTATATAATGCCATTAATTGTTTTATGTGTAATAATATATGGTTTTATTAAAAAGGTACCTATTTATGATACTTTTATTGAAGGCGCTAAAGAAAGTTTTGATATGGTATTTAAATTATTTCCTTGTTTACTAGCAATGATTTTATCGATAAATATTTTTTTAAAAAGTAATATAATCGAGTTATTTCAATTTATTTCTTTCATTCCTAATCAAATAATACCGATGATAATAATGCGTCCGATTTCAGGAACATCTTCTTTAGCGATTTTAACTAATATTTATGAGTTATTTGGACCTGATAGTGCTTTAGGCACTTTAGCATCTTACATTCAAGGAACGACAGATACAACATTTTATATTATAACTTTATATTTTGGCAGTATTGGAATAAAAAAAATAAAATATGCTTTATGGGTAGGGTTACTAGCTGACTTAATAAGTATAACGATAAGTATTTTATTTATTAACTTTATTTCTTGATTTTATTACTTTTATAGTATATAATCATATTGGTGATTTTGATGGAAAGATTACAAAAAGTTATAGCTAATAGCGGTTATTGTTCAAGAAGAAAAGCTGAAGAATTAATTATAAATGGTAAGGTTAAAGTAAATGGTAAAATAGTTTATGAATTAGGCACAAAAGTAAATGAATCTGATAATATAATGATCGATAATAAACTGATTACTAAAGAAAATAAAGAATATATTTTATTATATAAACCTAGAGGCGTTGTAACTACTACTAATGATGATAAAAAAAGAAAAACAGTTTTAGATTTAATCGAAACAAATAAAAGAATTTATCCAATTGGTAGATTAGATTATGATACAACAGGTATTTTATTATTAACTAATGATGGTGAATTAACCAATTTATTGATTCATCCTAAAAATAGTATCGATAAAGTTTATGTAGCTAAAATAACAGGTAATTTAACTGGTTTAGAAATAAAACAATTAGAAAAAGGCGTTATAATCGATGGCAATAAAACAGCGCCTTGTAAAGTAAAAGTAAGAAAAAAAGATAAAGAACATTCTTTTGTTCAAATAACAATTCACGAGGGAAAAAATCATCAAGTTAAAAAAATGTTTGCAGCAATTAATCACGAAGTAGTAAAATTAAAAAGAGAAAAAATTGCTTTTTTAGATTTAAAAGGATTAAAACCTGGGGAATATCGTTATTTAACAATTAAAGAAGTTAAAAAATTATATGCATTAAAAAACGCTTAATTTTTAAGCGTTTTCAATTACTATAGCATCAGTTGGACAACCATCTTTTGCTTCCTTTACATCTTCACTATTTCCATCTGTAACTTCGCCAACTACGTGAGCAATACCATCATCTTGAACTTGAAAAACTTCATCGCAAGTTGCTTCACATTGACCACATCCGATACAGTTATCGTTAATAATTGTTACTTTCATTTTATCCCTCCTTTACAATTATAAAAAAATAATCAAAAAAATTCAAGTATCTATTTAAATATTTTTTTAAATATGTTATGATATTACTAGAAAGGTACGGTGAGGATATGCCAAGTAGAATGGAAAAATACTATGAAACTAAGAGTAGAACGACTAAAAATAAAGAGTTATACCGTACTATATATGATGAAGCAGAATATACTAATGTTGAAGGTATATCAGTAATCGAAAAGAATGAAAAAATAGATATTGAAAAAATAAAAGAATTGATTAATGGAACAAATAATATCAATAAGCCGAAAGGGAGAAAAATAGAAGTTATTAAACCTTTAGAAGAAGAAATTGAAGAACAAAAAAATTACGATATTAGAGACGTTTTAGATAAAGCAAAAAGTGAAAGGACCGATAAGGATAGTAGATATTCTAATATAAAATATAATGTTTTAAAAAATATTGATTTAAATTCTGATACTAAAGTTCCTGATAATGTCGATGAAGAACAATTAAAAAGTATGATTGAAGCTATTTCTAATAATAGTAAAAATGAAGTTACTTCTGATTTGTTAGACGATTTAAAATCAATTTGTGATCCTAATTTGAAAAAAGAAGTAAAAGAAGAATTAGACAATACTCAATTACAAAATACTAAATTAATTCAAGAAAATTTAGATAAATCTTTTTTTACTTCAAGTATGGATTTTTCAAGTGAAGATTTTGAAGATTTAAAAGAAATAAAGAAAGATATCAAGAAAAATAATTTATTAACTAAAATATTATTATTTATTTTATTAGTTATTATTATAACCGGAGCATTATTTTTAGTATATCATTTTACAAAATAACCAATTTGGTTATTTTTTTATATAATTATAATCATCAACAAAATTTTTATAGAATATATTAGAATGAAGAAAATAATAATTTAATAATAAATTTATAATAATTATTTGTAATATATATAGTTAAAATTTAAAAATAAAATAAAAAAGGAACAATCTAAGTTCCAGTTATTAAAATAATCTACATAAAAATAATATATGTTGATTAATTTTTTTTAAATAATCGTTTATTTTTATATGACAATTTAAAATAATCTTTTGCATAATTTAAAACGTCAATAATTTCATCATTTGTTGTTTTACCTAATTCAAATTTATCTATTAAACCTTCATGATACATAGACATACGAATATCGTCAAAACTAACAGCAGCTTCCATATAACAATTACAAATATATGGGCTCCCATTTATATATACTCTATGTCCGGCTGGTAACCATATGTTTGTATAACCATCACAAAATGTTTGTTTCGCTCCAATGCAATTAAGATTTAATCCGATGTAAACACTACCGGAAGTACGAAGATTATTACCTATAAAACGACTATCAAAATAATATTCATATGGCTTCATTTTAAATAAACCAATGCAATCTTTATTGTAAAGACAAACAAACATATTACTTGTATCTAATTGTTGTTGTTTAGTTAATGAAACTTTTCCTTCTGGATTAAGTGCATTATATTTTTCTATAACATTAGAAATTTCGCTTAATAATTTTTTTAGCTCATTTAGATTATCTTTATTCATTTTTATTATCCTCCTAACAATGTAATATATGTTAATTTTAATTATATTTCAACAATAATTTCTCCTCGACGCGGATTATAACATATTTAAAATATTTTTGCAAATTGAGAGTGTTGAGAATATTACGAATAATTAATAATGAAGTTTAATTTTAATCTATGTCTATTGTTTTAAAAGATAATTATATAAATATAAAAAAACAGATATTTTACTATCTGTTATAGAATTCAATAATTAATGATTCGTTAATGTCAGCGTTTAATTCACTTCTTTCAGGATATCTTACATAAGTTCCTGCCATTTTACTTTCATCATAAGTAACGAATTCAACTCTTTTTGATAATGCTTCTAATGAAGATTTGATAATACTCATTTCTTTAGCATTGTCTTTAACAGCTATAACGTCACCTGGTTTACAAGTATATGAAGGAATATCAACTTTTTTACCATTAACAGTAATATGTCCGTGGTTAACTAGTTGTCTAGCGCCTCTTCTAGTTGTAGAAAAACCTAAACGATATACTAAATTATCTAAACGACTTTCTAATAAAATGAATAAATTATGACCATGAACACCATTCATTTTACCAGCTTTAACAAAAGTAGATTTGAATTGTTTTTCACTTAAACCATAAGTAAATCTAAGTTTTTGTTTTTCTTGTAATTGAACACCATAGTTAGATAATTTTTTAGATTTTTTACTTCCGTGTTGACCTGGTGCATAAGGTTTTTTAGTTAATTCTTTACCTGTTTCTAAAGTAGAGAAACCTAAACGTCTTGAAACACGATTTGTACTTCCTGTATATCTTGCCATCTAAAATTCACTCCTTTCTTTTACTCTAAAAGGTTAATATGCCAATTTAATAGGGTGTTTAATTCAATTAATTATTGTTACGCAGCTTTCACAATAATTACCCCTAAAGGTAATAAACACATTAAAAATTTCATACTAACGCTGCTTAGATGCAATAGTATTATATTATGAATTATATACTAAGTCAAGTTATTTATAACTTAATTTTAATAATTTATAGTTGACTTCTGCATTAAATTAATTTATAATTAATATTGAGATATATTTAATTAAGTTAGGTGTTTTACTCTATTTTTAATTTATTTTAAGAATGGAGGTGATGTTCTATGGGATTTAATACTATAGAAAGGATTACTAATGCAATTAATTGTAGCATTTGCTATGATTGTTCTTTATACAATTCTAGTCCTTAAAAATAAGGACTAATCTTAAATGAAAACACCGATTCATCTTTGAACGGTGTTTTCTTTACCCAAACAAATAGAGAAAACACTTAACATCGGAAATTAAATGTATCTCTTTTTTTAATATATGAAACAATTCATATCTATATACATTTTACTATAGATTAATTAATTTGTCAACAATTAATTTATAGTTGACTTTTGTATAAAATTAATTTATAATTAATATTGAGGTATATTTAGTTTAAGTTAGGTGTTTTACTCTATTTTTAATTTATTTTAAGAATGGAGGTGATTTCTATGAATATAAAATTTATAGA
>CALVYO010000060.1 GCA_944372275.1 uncultured Bacilli bacterium | reverse complement strand
AAATCAATTAGCTTTCGCTTAATATATTAGAAGGCTGCTTCTTTATATTTTTACTCACGGAATATAAAAGAGGCTCGGTTAGTGAGTTATATTGATAGTTTATTTCTAGAATTATCGATGAATTAATATAGAAATTACTAAATAAAATTTTGATAATTTATTATTATTTAGGACACTAACAAATTATCTAAACTTGTAGAACTTTAATCTTTATATTTTCGGACAGGGGTGCGATTCCCCTCGACTCCACCAAAAGAAAAACAAACCACATTTGGTGGTTTTTATTATAAGGAGCAATATGATAAAAAATGTTGAAATGAATGAAGCAGAAATTTCTAGTGAAAAATTTCCTATTATTGGTACACATGCATTAGCTACTTGCTTTGGAATATTATTATATGAAGAAAATAAACGCATTGCAATTGTTGGACATTGTACATCTGATTGGATACCAACAATTTTAAAAATGTTAAATTTAATTGACGATGAATATTATTATTTCAAATATTTAGTTATACCAGGATTTTATTCAGAAAAAAATGATATATATAGGACTAAATTAAAAATTGAAACTTTTTTTAAAATTTTTAAAACTGATAAAATTAATTTTGAACCATACAATGATGAGTATTTTATTACATATGATGAGAAAACGATGTCTTATGAATTTTTATTTGATAGTAGGGTAGGAAAATTTGTATCTGAAAAAAATAACTATATAAAAAAATAAGATTATATGTTATAATTTTATTAGGGGGAATATATATGATACATATTACTAGTGTTAATTCAGAATTAAAAAAATTTTTATTTGATTCAAGAAAAATAGTATTAAAAAATCCTATTAATGGTTATTGTTATAGATGTTATTCTAAATATTTAGATTGTTTATACCAATATTTTACAATGATTCCAAACAGTAGTAATAGTGAAAAACCGATAGACTTTTTAACAAAATATGATGGTAAACAAGTAAGTGCTAATTTATTATTAGGAAGTTATATAACTGAAATACCTATTGGTGAATATAATAAATTTTATAATGAAATAGAAAAATTAGTAGAAATATCATATAGTGATATTTCGTTTGATAAAATTGAAGAAATATTAAGATATTATAATTTAAAAATATTTAGTGAAAATACTAAACAAAAAATGTTAATGTTATATGACAAATTTAATCATAATTTGAAAGATGATACTATTTCAAAATTTGAATTTATGTATTATGAATACTATCATTCAGTTGAAAACGAACGCCAACAGCGATTACAATGTATGTTATTAAGCGAAGGTAAAACGTATATAAAACAATTTTGACTTTTACTTATCACAATGTTATAATTAAATAGTTTAAGAGGTGAATTAAAATGAAAATTAATTCAGTTAATTTAGAAATAAGTGCGGTTAGACGCAGCCAATATCCCACTGATAATAAACCAGAATTTTTATTAGTAGGTAGATCTAATGTTGGTAAAAGTAGCTTTATTAATACTTTAATAAACAGAAAAAATTATGCTAGAACATCTGCTACACCAGGAAAAACACAAACAATAAATTTTTATTTAGTAAATAATCAATTTTATTTAGTTGATGCTCCTGGTTATGGATATGCACAAGTTAATAAAAAGAAGCAAAAAAAATTTGGGCTAATGATGGAAGATTATTTAACTAATAGAAAAAATTTAAAACAAGTTTTTATGTTAGTTGATTTTAGACATAAATTATCTAATGATGATATTATGATGTATAATTTTTTAAAATATTATAAATTACCAGTTACTATAGTAGCCACTAAAGTAGATAAAATACCAATTACAAAACAACAACAGCAAAGAACAATTTTACTAGAAGATTTAGACTTAGTTGTTGGTGACGAATTTGTAATGTTTAGCAATGTTACTAAAGTAGGTAAAGACGAAATTCATCAAAAAATTGAAAGAACGATTTAATAAATAATATCATAAACTATTTTAGGTGATAACGTGAAATTAGTTTTTAAAGACAATAAAATTATTGTTTTTTTAAATAAAAATTTGAATTTAGATAAAAAAGAATTAGAGAATTATTTTAAAAAATTATTTTTAGGAATAAAAGATAAATATAATCTAAAATTAAATGGTTATTATAATATTAATGTATATATAGATAATTATTATGGCAGTATAATTGAATTAGAAAACGAGGAACTAGAATATTATAATTATTTTAATCAAATTGATATGGAAATAAAAGTTATAAAAACACCATTTTTATACGAAATAGATTATGAATATCTAGATAAAGAAATATTAAATAAAACAATTATTTATAAATATAATAATAAATTATATTTCAAAATAACAGATAAAACAATTTTAAATAAAATAATTGAATGTTGTAAAATTATATATGGCGATAAAGTTAAAGAAATAATGAAATTAAGTAAGAAGGTGATAATATGAAAAAACCTGTTGTAGCCTTAGTAGGAAGACCTAATGTTGGAAAGAGTACATTATTTAATCGTTTAGTAGGAACTAAGGTGGCTATAATTGAGGATATTCCAGGAATCACTCGTGATAGAATATATGGCGATGTTAATTTTGATAAATATTCTTTTCACTTGATTGATACTGGAGGTATTGATATAAGTGATGAAAATTTTAACGAAGAAATTAAATCTCAAGCTGAAATAGCAATTAACGAAGCAGATGTTATTATATTTGTTGTTGACGCTAAAGAAGGTATTACCCAAAATGATTTAATTGTTAAGGATATGCTTTTAAAATCTAGAAAAAAAATAATTGTTGCAGTAAATAAAATAGATAGCAAATTAGCAAAGAATAATATTTATGATTTTTATGAATTAGGATTTGATAATTATATAAATATTAGTTCGGAACAAAATGAAGGAATATATGAATTACTATTAGAAATAACTAAAGATTTTAAAGAATATGGAGAAGAAGATAGTGACTCTATTAAATTTAGTGTCATTGGAAGACCAAATGTAGGAAAAAGTAGTTTAGTGAATGCTATATTAAATGAAGAAAGAGTAATTGTTAGTAACATTGCTGGAACGACAAGAGATGCAATTGATACTCCTTTCACTTATCATAATGAAAAATTTGTTGTTATCGATACAGCAGGAATGCGAAAAAAAGGTAAAATATATGAAACTGTAGAAAAATATAGTTTATTAAGAAGTATGAAGGCTATTGATAGATCGGATGTATGCTTATTAGTTATTGATGCTGAAACAGGAATAATTGAGCATGACAAACATATAGCAGGCTATGTTATTGAGGCTGGCAAGCCAATAGTAATAGTTGTTAATAAATGGGATGTTATTGATAATAAAGATGAAAATATGAAAAAATTCATTAAAGATATAAGAACTAATTTTCAATTTATACCATATGCTCCTATAGTATTTTTATCTGCCAAAACTCATAAAAGAATGCATACATTAATGCCAGAAATAATTAAAGTATATAATAATAGTACTAAAATGATAGCCACCAATTTAGTCAATGATTGTATTAAAGATGCATACAATCTTAATTTACCACCTTCATATAAAGGTAAAAGATTAAAAATATATTTTTGTAATCAAGTATCTAATCGACCACCAAAATTTAATATTCAGGTAAATAGTAAAGGGTTAATTCACTTTTCATATGAAAGATATTTAGAAAATAAAATAAGAGAATCTTTTGATTTTGAAGGAACACCAATAATTTTACAATTTAAAAATAAAGGTGAAGAGTAAATGGAATATTATTCAACTGCAAAAAAGTATTTTGATAGATATGTTTCTTCATTTACAGATATTGATATTAGTGAATTAATAAAACAAAAAAAGATTCATACCAATGAAGTAATAGTAGATGGCGTAAAGACAATAAATAAACTAAATTTTAATGATTCATTTACTGATTTTACTAAAATTGCTTTACTTAATCATGACGTTGGTAGATTTTTACAAGCACATGTGACAAAATCATTTAATGATATAGAATTACATAAATTTTGTTTCGATAATCATGGTGAATTAGGTAAACATATTTTAAAATCAGGACTAATATATTCACAAATTCCAACTACTAGATATTATGATGAACCAATATTTGAAATAGTAAATAACCATGTTACTAAAGTAGTTGATCCACAACAATTGTTGATATTATCATCGAGATTATTAAAAAGTCAAGATGCTGTAGAATTTTTTAAATATGCAGATGATAAAATTAAACAAAAAGTAGTTGATTCTATTACTCAAATTGTTCAAGATGTAGATCGTTTGGATATTTATCATCAAATAATTGATGGTCGTTGGAAGCCAGAAAAATCTAGTAAAAAAATAGATGATTCAGTTTTGCAAAAATTTTATAATGGAGAATATTTAAATATTATTGAATTAAGAAAACAAGGATTATGGAATAGTAATGTTGGAGAATTAGTTAGATTATCTTTTATAAATCAAATTAGATTGTTGAGTGTTGCCCAAATAATAAAAGAAGAAAACTTATTAGAACGTATGCGAAAAAAACAAAATAATAGTCAAGTTGTCGAAGCATTTGATTTTACAATTGATAAATTAAATAAATTGATTAAAAAAAGTGATGGAATAATTATTTGACATTTATATTGATTATGTGATATCATTATACATGTATTTAACGAAGAACAAAAATATAGTTATTTAATTGGTAATATAGAAAATTAGTGGTTGATGAAAACTAATCAAGATTAAATAACAAATTACATTTTGGGAGTTAAAACGGGTAATTGCGTTATAAATTAAAGTGTATGAAATATTCATAAAATAAGGTGGTACCGCGGATTTTATTCGTCCTTAAATTATGGATTTTTTTTTTGGAGGTAAATATGAGATATTTTGAAAAAATAAGTTTTGAACAATTTAAAAAAGATATTAAAGATGACATTGATTTATATAATAATTATTTATTACCTAAAAGAGCGACTAGAAATAGTGCAGGGTATGATTTTTTTGCTATTGATGATATAGTTATTAAACCTGGTGAAATAGTTAAAATTCCAACAGGTTATAAAGCAAAATTTAATAGTGATGAAGCATTGTTATTAATTATGCGGAGCGGTTTAGGTTTTAAATATAATTTAAGACTGACTAATCAAGTTGGATTAATTGAAAGTGATTATTATAATAATGAAACTAATGAAGGACATATGTGGTTTTCTATTCAAAATGAAGGGGATAAAGAAATTAATATTTCTAAAAATAAAGCATATGGCCAAGGAGTATTTATTAATTTTTTAATTACAGATAATGATAATACCACTGATATAAGAAAAGGTGGTATTGGAAGCACAGATAGGAGAGATGAAAAATGAAATTATATGATGAATTAGTATGGCGAGGTTTAATCGAAAATATTACCGATGAAAGTTTAATTGAAAAAATAAATAATGGTGGCTTAACTTTTTATATAGGAACAGATCCAACAGGTGATAGTTTGCATATTGGACATTATTCAACTTTTTCAATGGCAACTAGATTAAAAAAAGGTGGCCATAATCCAATTTTGTTAGTAGGTGGTGCGACAGGATTAATAGGTGATCCAAAACCAACTGCCGAAAGACCAATGATTACTAAAGAATTATTAGATTATAATTACAAAAAATTAAGGACGCAGGTAGAAAAAATATTTGGCTTTGAAGTTGTTAATAATTACGATTGGTCAAAAGATATTAATTTTATTGATTATTTAAGAGATTATGGTAAATATTTTAATTTAAATTATATGTTAAATAAAGAGACTGTTAAAAGTAGATTAGATATTGGTATAACATATACTGAATTTTCATATATGATTATGCAAGCATTAGATTTTTTATGGTTATATGAACATAAAAATTGTATATTACAAATAGGTGGTTCTGACCAATGGGGTAATATTACTTCCGGTGTTGAATTGATTAGAAAAAAAATAGGTAAAGAAGCATATGGATTAACTATGCCATTAATTACAAAAGCAGATGGTACTAAGTTTGGCAAATCTGAAGGAAATGCTATTTGGTTGGATATCAATAAAACATCAAGTTATGAAATGTATCAATTTTTCTTAAATGCTGAGGATAGCAAAGTAATTGAATATTTAAAAAAATTAACATTTTTAACAATCGATGAAATAAAAGAATTAGAAAAAAAACATTTGGCATGTCCAGAAAAAAGAGAGGCTCACAAAGCATTAGCTAAAGAGGTTATAACATTCTTACATGGAATAGATGAATATGAAAAAGCCGTAAAGATTAGTGAATCTTTATTTAACGGTCATATTAAAAATCTAACAAAAGAAGAAATATTAATTGGTTTTAAAGGAGTTCCTACATTTGATTTTGAAGAAAAAAATTTAGTTGATTTATTAGTTGATAATAATATATGTTCATCTAAAAGAGAAGCAAGAGAATTTATAAACAACGGAGCAATAACAATCAATGATGAAAAAATATTAGAAGATAGATTAATAACTGAAAAAATGGCTATTGACAATTCAATTATCGTATTAAGAAAAGGTAAGAAAAAATATTATTTAGGTATTAAAAAAAGTTCTAACGATTAGAACTTTTTATTTTTTGTTTTGGCATAGAATAAACATATTCGTTAATTTTTTCTAGTGCTTCTTCATGAAATTTGTGAAGTTTATCATTATATGGAATTGTTAAATGAATTTTTGGCGTTTGAATTTTTAAATAATTACCTACAATACTAGATAATACAACACCATTTTCATCAATAATATTTTCACATATAATTTTATCTAAAAATTGTGCTTTAATTGAACTACAAGCAATAGTATTCTTAAAAACTATTTCATTATTATTAGTTATAGTTATATTATAAATTCCATTTTTATATGAAATTTTAATTTCACTAGGATATTCCTTTTTGATACATCTTTTTAAAAAAGTACTATAAGATTTGAAAAATGCTGTAACTTTATCAAATTCAGTTGCTTGTTTTTGTTGAACAGTTCTTCTGTTATTATAAAAATACGTAGAAATTTTGTTAGATAATTCTTGTGGAATATTGGAAATTAATTCAATATTTTTTCCTTTAATAATATAGTTTTCATTTACTCGATATGAAATCATAGCAACACCTGATGAAATAAGACTTGTACATAATAGATTTATCATTTCATTATATAATTGATTGGTACATTGAAACGTATCAACCATATATATTGAATTACCAACTATTTTAACAATTAATCTTTCATTTTCATAAGTAAAGTAAACTTTCACACTTTCATTTGCTTTTAAAGATGAATTTAAAGCATTTTGATAACTATTTATAAAATCTTTAAATTCTATTATATTATTTAACATAAAAAACCTCCTTTTTAAATGCACGGTTTATAATACTACTACAAAATCAAAAAAAAGTCAAATTGGTTAAAAAATATTGTAATAATTTAATTTATTTTATATAATAATGTTGGTGATATAAATGGAATATAAAGTTACAATGAAAGATGAATATGATACTATTGAATTAGCGCAGAATTTAGAATCAGAGAAATTTCCTAATATGATTATTTGTTTAAATGGTGAATTAGGAAGTGGGAAAACATTGTTTACTAAAGGATTTGCTCAAGCGTTAGGTATTAAAGATAATATTACGTCCCCAACTTTTTCAATTATTAAAGAATATGATGGAGAATTACCGTTATATCATATGGATGTTTATCGTTTGGATGGCAATACTAATGGTGTTAATATTGAAGAATATTATACTAAAGGTGGAGTAGTTATAATTGAATGGGCTGATACAATTAAAGATATTTTACCTAAAGAAAGATTAGATATTAA
>CALVYO010000059.1 GCA_944372275.1 uncultured Bacilli bacterium | reverse complement strand
GATATAAGGCTAAAAGAAAGTAAAACAAATAAAGACACCAGTATTCGATTGAATATCGAATACTGGTGTTAAATTTATGACTTTTTAACTTTAACATTTTTATCAATTTTTATTTTAACATTTACAAATATTTTTATCAGTTTTGATTTTAACATTTACAAGATAGAAATTTCTATCTTTTTTTGATATAATTGAAAAGGTGACATATATGACATTTATTAAAGGAATTTATCGTAAATCTATTTTCGAATCGGATAAAGGTTATGTTATTGGTTTGTTTAAATTAAAAGAAACTGATAATGAAGAATTAAAAATATATATTAATAAAATAATAACATTCACTGGTTATTTTCATGAATTAAATGTTGATGATTTGTATTGTTTTAAAGGAAATGTAGTAGATCATCCTAAATATGGATTACAATTTAATGTATTAGAATATGAAAGACTTAAACCAGAAGATGAAGATGGATTAGTAGCCTTTTTATCTAGTGATTTATTTAAAGGGATTGGCGAGAAATTAGCTCAGTCTATAGTTGATACTTTAGGTAAAAATGTATTAGACGAAATATTAAAAGATGAATCATGTTTGTTATTAGTTCCTAAAATGACTAATAAAAAAGCCCATAAAATATATGAAACATTAATGAAATATGAAGAAAGTCACCAAATAATAGTCTATTTAAATGAATTAGGATTCAATATGAAAGATGCTTTAGAAATATATAATAATTTTAAAAGCGAAACAATAATACATATTGAACATAATCCTTATTGTTTAACAGAATTTATATCTTTTTTAAAGGTTGATGAAATTGCTTTAAAATTAAATGTTGATATATTAGATGAAAGAAGAATTAAGGCTTGTATTATTTATATGATGAATAAATTATTATTTACTAATAGTGATACTTATTTAGAATATGATGAAATTTTAGAAAGTGTTTTTAATTATTTAAAAAGTGATTTAAATATTGATGATTTTGATTTATATTTAGAAGAATTAATAAATGAAAATAAAATAATTTTAGTAGATAATAAATATTATTTAAAAGAAATGTATGATTCGGAAATTAATATAGTTAATACAATTAAATATTTAGAAAATAAAAAAATTGATAGATTATATTTAGATAATAGAATAGAAGAATTAGAACGTGTTAATAATATTAAATATAATGATAAGCAAAAAGAAGCAATAAAAAAATCATTAGAAAATAATATTACTATTATTACTGGTGGACCTGGGACAGGAAAAACAACTATAATTAAAGCAATTTGTGAATTATATCAAAATATATTTGATTTATCTTATGAAGAATTAACTAATAGAATAGCCTTACTTGCACCAACAGGTAGAGCAAGTAAAAGAATGAGTGAATCTACCAATTTACCGGCAAGTACAATTCATCGATTTTTAAAATGGAATAAGGAAACTAATGAATTTTCTGTTAATGAATATAATAAAAATACTCATCATTTAATTATAATTGATGAAGTTAGTATGATCGATTTAAATTTATTAAATAATTTATTTAAAGGTTTAACTAAAAATATTAAGTTAATTTTAGTCGGTGACCATCATCAATTACCATCAGTTGGACCTGGAAATATCTTAAAAGATTTGATTGAAAGTGAATTAATTGATACTATTTACTTAGATACATTATATAGGCAAGATGAAAATTCTTATATAACTACTTTAGCCCACGAAATAAAAAATAATGATTTAAGTGATTCGTTTTTAGAAACTAAAAGTGATTATACATTTTTAAAATGTCATTCGATTAAAGATAATTTAAAAAAATTATGTCTACAATTAATCGATAAAGGATATGATTATAAAAGAGTCCAAATAATGGCGCCTATGTATGCTGGTATTAATGGAATTGATAATTTAAATAAAGAATTACAAGATATATTTAATCCTAAAACCAATCAAAATGAGATTAAGTATGGCGATGTTATTTATAGAGAAAATGATAAAGTATTACAATTAGTAAATTTGCCTGAAGAAAATGTTTATAATGGTGATATTGGCATTATCAAAAACATTATTAAAATAGAAAATAAAACATTTATTTATATTGATTTTGATGGTAATTTAGTAAAATATGAAACAAAAGATTTAAATAAGATAACTCATGGATTTGTTATATCAATTCATAAATCACAAGGTAGTGAATTTGAAGTAGTTATTATGTTAGTTTCTAATAGTTATAAAAGAATGCTTTACAAAAAATTAATATATACTGGTATTACACGTGCTAAGAAAAAATTAATTTTAATTGGTGAATCTGATGCATTTTTATATGCAATTAACAATAATAACGAAAAAATAAGAAAGACTAATTTATTAGAACAATTAAGGAATAATATTCTAAATAAAGGTTAGAATAATAATGTATGTTTATACATACCTTCATTTTTTCTAATAAAGAGGTGATTTATATGAAGAATACTATCAAAAATATGATGTTAATAGGTATTGGTGTCGGCGCTACTATGATGTATCAAAAATATAACAAGCCAGTTATGAAAGAAATGGAAAAATTTATTAATAAAACTAAGAAAAAAATGAATAAAGAATTAGAAGAAATGATGTAATATAAAACTCTCATTATTGAGAGTTTTATTGTTTACTTTAAATTAATTATGTTTTATAATTATTTTGGAATACTTAATGAGGTACTATTCCTTTCGCTTAATGTGAAAGGAGGTTGATATAATGAAACAAACAGAAAAATGTCTTTTTCTAATCATTATTCTCCTTATTGTCATAATTTTAATTATGCTAATAAAAATAGTACCAACTGTATAAGTCGGTACTTAACCCAAAATAAATACAAGGGATAGTACCTAAAAAAGCGCATTAGGTATTCCTTTTTATTATATGAGAATTTCTCATCTATATACATTATAGCATACTTATTTATAATTTACAAGTAATTTATTATTTTGATTGATTGTTTTGTGATAATAAGTATTAATCAAATTATAAATGATTATATTTGTGAAGAACTTGCTGTAAAGTATTATTTGTGATATAATACTCAAATCAAAAAAGGGTGATATTTATGGGAAAGACTTTGGTTGTAAAAGGACAAGTTGTTGGTAAATATAAATATGCTAATAAAAATATAGAAAACTTAATTTTAGAAGAGGGATTACTTTATATTGAATATGGTGCATTTGAAGGTAATAATATAAAAAAATTATATTTACCTAAAAGTGTTAAAAAGGTAAATAGTCGCGCTTTTGATTTTAATCCATTAACAGAGGTAATATTTTATAATAATGGAGCTGAATTTTGTAGTTTTTGTTTTAGCTTAAATGTAAAAAAAATTACAATAATTGATTGTGATTATAAATATTTATATAATTTTATTATGCAAAAAATTCGTTATTATAATTGGTTGCATATTAAAGAAATAAACATTGTAAATGATAAATTGAATTTTATTGAAAAATTAAAAATAAAGTATTTTGCATCTATATATCCAAATATTAAAATTAACATTTTACAAGATATCAATTTAGATGATTTTATAAAACAAGAAACTAGTATAGAAAATATAGATAATGAAGTAAATGAATTATTATCAAAAGTATATAGTATGATTGAATTATTGGATAATAAAACTAAACAAGTAATTATAGATAAAATTGAATCTTTAATAAATGAATATCAAACAAAATTAGAAAAATCTAAACCACAATTTAATATAGATAATAGTTCAAGTTTAACAATTGAAGATACTTCCCCTAAAGCATTAAGAAATAATTTGATATTTTCTTTAGAAATGATTATTCAAAATTTAAATACTAAAGGCAAAATAATAAATTTAAGTGAGAAAATTAATCAATACCAACAATTTTTATTAGGTAAAGAAATAAACATTGAAAATGATGAAACATTTTTAAAAATAAAAGATATAATTAATTTGTCAAAATCAATAGGTGAAACTAAATATATAGATAAATTAAGTGAATTATTTGAAAAAATAAAAAAAAGTATATTAGAAAATTTAGATGACGAATATGTAATTAATTTAACATTAAAAAAATATGATATTGAAACTTATTTTAAAGAAGAATTAAATAATATATATAATGAAGTAATAGGTTTAAATGATAAATTAAAACCATATTTAAATTTATTAAAAGCATTAGAAGAACATGAAAATGAAATATCCTTATCAAAAGAATTAAGAGAATTAGAAGATATTTTTTCAGAATTAATAGGTAAATCAAAAGATGAATTAAATAGTGAATATCAAAAATTAAAAGAAAGCTATATAGACATATTAAAGGAAAATATTTTGAAATTAAAAGAAAATGAGTTTGATGGTCTATCATCAGATGAAATTGAATTAAATTTTCGTAAAGAATTACATTCAATTTTAGAAAGATTAAATAAAATAGTTCCATTTAATTCAAAAAATAAAAAAATATATAATCAGCTTTTTAATGGTGCTAAAGTTATAAATGGTAAAGAAATAGCTGAAAAGGGCTCTATAATTGAATTAATAAAAGAAATAAATCAATTGTTAGAAAACAATAGTTTAGATTCTACAATTAAAGAAATCGTAAGTAATAAAATAATTTTTATATTGTGTTATTGGAGCGGTATTTTAAGTAATAGAAACACAAGTGAAATAGTTAAAAAATTTAGCAGTGAAATAAGTTTAACAAGTGAAAATTTAATTCTTGAAGTTATGATATTAAAACAGTTATATGAATTAAAATTTAGTGTCGAAAGATATATAGTTGACTCACAAGAATATGACATGGTTATTAGCAGTGCTGGAACTATTTCAGTAGATAAACCAAAGTCTGAAATAGAAAGTTTAAAAGAATTAAAAGCAAAAATACAAGATGATAGACCTTCAAATATTAGTAAGAAGTATTTGAAAGAATATAATAAATGTTTAGATTTAATTAGTAGTGAAAATGATTCAAGCGAATATAAAAAAATAATGAAATATTTAACTGATATATATTAATATTGTCAAATTAAAATAAATATTATATAATTAATATGGTGAATGATATGAAAATAATGACCAAGTTAACATTAAAAGAATTATTACAAGATAGGAAAACATTTATATTATGTTTTATAAGTGTCTTGTTATCTTGTATCTTACTTTTTACTGTTGGCTTGGCTTTTTCGACTGTAAGACAAAATCAAATTAATAGTATAATTGATGATTTTGGTGATTTTCACGCAATTATAGATCATGGTAAAGTAAGTGAAAAAAGTAATTTAGAAAACAATATAGTTAAAAAATATTATTACATATATCAAATAGAAGATAATTTATATGGTATTAGTGATAATTTTGATATGAAAATAGAAGGTAGTATGCCTACTAATAATACCGAAGTACTTATTGATTCGATGTATGCTGATAGTTTAAAATTAAAAATAGGGTCAAATTTAAACTTAAATGATAAGGATTATAAAGTAGTAGGAATATATCAAAAAAGTTTTTTAAATTTTACTTTAGATAATATTATTTTAACTAAAGATACGGAAAATGATAATTATGCGATGTTTTTTATCTATTTAAATTCTTATAATGATATGAATTTAGATTTGGATTTGTTAGTTAGTAAATTTGAAATTGCTTCACTGCATAAAAATGAAGCATTGATAAATTATCTAGATAAATCAGATGATTCACCAGAAAATCAAGTGTATATGTTATTAACGATGTTTATTTGTTTAATATTAGCCTTTATAATTTTCTTTATAATTTATAATGCTTTTTCAATATCAGTAAATGAAAAGAAAAAGAAATATGCGACGTATAAAAGTGTTGGTGCAACTCCAAAACAAATATTATATGCAGTATTTCTAGAATCATTAATTGTTTTAATTATAGCTATACCATTAGGATTTTTATTAAGTTTAGGTTTTGTATCATTAATTTTATTTATCATAAATAATTTATTAGAAGGTATTATATCCAATGTTTTCACATTAGAAATATATCCATTATTTATATTTATTTCTTTAATATTTATTTTATTAAGTACTTTATTTGCGACTTTTTCAGTGGCTAGAATAGCAAGTAAAATAAATATTATCGATGAAGTTAAACAAACTAAAAAGTTTAAATATCGTAAATCAAATAAATTAATTAAAAAATTATTAGGAATTGAGTGTTTAATATCGGCTAATAATGTGACACGAGATAGGGCTAAGTATCGTATCACAACTATATCAGTTGTAATAGGAATAATTTTATTTTTAGTGGCCACTACTTTACTATCAATATTATTATATGATGTCGATAAAAATAAGTATGATGAATTTATTAGGGTTAATTTTAGACCTAATGATTTAAAGAATAATACTAAAGAAGAAATAATAAATAGTATTAAAAATTTAGATTCAGTTTCTGAAATTGTTTATTATACCGATAGTATTTATAAATTTGAAACTAAAAATAATTTTAACAACATAATCAGTAATTATCTTATTTACTTTTATGTTGATGAAGATAATTACAATAAAATAATTAATCATTATAAAACTGATAATTTATTAGTAAATACGTTATTTCACGGACAATCAGTATTTGCTGATGAAGTTGTTACTTTAGATTTAATAAATTATGAAACTGATGAAATAAAAGAGTCTCTTATTTTAAATACAATTAATGATATTAGCTTCTTAACTACAGAATATAGTGATATTTTTAAAAGTTTTAGTATGCCAACAATAATTGGTAAATATGATGAGAATATAGATAACACGATTAATATTTATATAAGAACAAATGATTATTTAAAATTAGATCAAGAAATAGAATCAATTATTGAAAGTGATAGTATTTATTACACTAATACTTATGTTATAAATCATAATAGTATTGTTTTAATAAATTGTGTGAAATTAGTTATTTATCTTGCTTTAGGTTTTATTACATTCATAACAATTGTTAGTATTATTGGTACAATAAGTGCAAGTTTAAATTTAAGAAGAAAAGAATTTGCTATTTTAAAAAGTATTGGTTTATCTAATAAACAATTTAATAAAATGATTTTTTATGAAAGTCTAATGTTAAGTTTAAAATCTTTATTATTTGGTATTTTATTATTTATATTAATTGTAAGTATATTTATTAAAATAACGATGATAAATAACGATACTTTTGAAAATTTATTAAAAATACCTTTAAACATTTATTTGTTACCTTTACTAATTTGTATAGTAGGAGTAATAGTAATTGTTTATTTATCTTTCTTAATTGCTACTCATAAAATAAAAAAAGATAATATAGCAGATGTCATAAAAACATACTAAAAAGAACCAATTAACGGTTCTTTTCTAATTCTTGAATATGACTTTCATAATCTTTTTGTGATGGAAATACTTGAATAGAATCATAATTTCCGTGAATGAAAACTTTTTTATTAACAGCAAATGATTCATAAGGGTGAAAAATAATTCTACATTGTTTATCTACTTTTACTAAAGATACAATAGAACTAGTTATAATTTCAATTTTTCTTTCTTGATTATTATTTTTTAATTGTCTTAATTTATCTTCAATTTCTTTATAATTAATAATAACATAATAATTACCATGGCCTTTTTGAACAATTAATTGGTCATTTTCTTCGACACCAGTAAATTTAGGTACGAATAGTCTTCCTTTATTATCAATTTTGTTTTCACTATTGCCAAAAATAGGTAATTCTCCAAACATATTAATTCCCCCTTTAATAGTGAAGTATTATAGGTAATATTTTATAATTTGTCAAATTAAGTCTTATAAAGTTTCACAGTAAAATAGAATAAATTATGCAAAAAAAAGGAAATTTAATAATAAAAAGGAGAAAAAGTATGTTTAAATTTTAGA
>CALVYO010000058.1 GCA_944372275.1 uncultured Bacilli bacterium | reverse complement strand
ATTATGATTGATATTAAATTAATAAGAGAAAATAGCGAATTAGTTAAAGAAAATATTAAGAAAAAATTTCAAGATAAAAAACTAGTAATTGTTGATGAAATTATCGAACTTGATAAACAATTTAGAGAATGCAAATTAAAAGGCGATAATTTAAGAGCATTAAAAAATAAAAAAAGTTCCGAAATCGGATTATTAATGAAAGATGGTAAAAAAGAAGAAGCAAATAAACTAAAAGAAGAAATTAGTAATTATGCTAATGAAATAAAAGAATTAGAAGAAAAAGAAATATTATTAGAACAACAAATAAAAGAAAAAATGATGGTAATACCAAATATTATTGATGATTCTGTTCCTATTGGTAAAGATGATAGTGAAAATGTCGAAATAGAAAAATTTGGTGAACCAATTGTTCCAAATTATGAAATACCATATCACGCTGATATAATGGGTAATTGTTTAGATAAAGAAGCATCAGGTAGAACAAGTGGCAATGGTTTCTATTATTTAATAGGTGATATAGCACGTCTTCATTCAGCAATGTTATCATATGCTAGAGACTTTATGATAAATAAAGGATTTATATACTGTATACCACCTTTTATGATCAGAAGCGATGTTGTAAATGGTGTTATGTCATTTGAAGAAATGGATGCAATGATGTATAAAATTGAAAATGAAGATTTATATTTAATAGGAACTTCAGAACATTCAATGATAGGTAGATTTAAAAATCAAATTATTAAAGAAAAAGAACTACCGATTACATTAACTAGTTATTCTCCTTGCTTTAGAAAAGAAGTTGGGGCCCACGGTATCGAAGAAAGAGGTGTCTATCGTGTTCACCAATTTGAAAAACAAGAAATGGTCGTTTTATGTAAACCAGAGGAATCAATGGAATGGTATAATAAAATGTGGTCTTATACAGTTGAATTCTTTAGAAGTTTAGATGTCCCTGTTCGAACATTAGAATGTTGTTCAGGTGACTTAGCAGATTTGAAAGTAAAATCTTGTGATATTGAAGCGTGGAGTCCAAGACAACAAAAATATTTTGAAGTTGGTTCTTGTTCAACTTTAGGCGATGCTCAAGCAAGAAGATTAGGTATAAGAACAAAAAATGATAAAGAAACTTATTATTTACATACTTTAAATAATACAGTTTTAGCAACTCCTCGTGGCTTAATAGCGGTATTAGAAAATAATTATCAAAAAGATGGAACTATTAAAATACCTAAGGCATTACAACCTTATATGGGGGGAATGAATGTTATTAGAACAAATGATGTGAAAAAAAATGATGAATAAAATATCAGTTTTCAGCAATGTTAACATATTTTAATACAAAAAAACTCAAATGTGGAGTTTTTTTGTAATGAGTTATTGATAATTTTTATTTATTAGTATATTTATTAGTATATAATATATACGAAAGGAAAGATTGCTATGCAAATAAATAGAGATTATTATTTAAACAAATTAGTATCTGCTAAAAATGATGGATTAATTAAGGTTGTAACAGGAATTCGTAGATGTGGAAATCTTATTTACTCAATAATATTTTTTATGAATATTTATTGATAAATGGTGTCAATGAAAATCACATTATAAAAGTAGCATTAGATGATTCTGATAATGAGGAATTATTAATTAAGTAAGTATATTAAAGATAAAATTATTGATAAAGATATTTACTATGTTATTTTAGATGAAATTCAATTAGTAGAAAATTTTGAAGGAGTTTTAAACGGACTTTTAATAATCAATAATATTGATATATATGTAACAGGAAGTAATTCAAAATTTCTATCAACTGATATAATTACAGAGTTTAGAGATAGAGGAAAAGAAATAAGAATATATCCACTTTTATATTATGAGTTTATGTCCATTTATAAAGGAGATAAACTTGACGGTTGATATATTACTTATGGTGGATTACCACTTGTTGTAACTATGAGTAACGATGAAAGAAAAATGAATTACTTAAAAGAGCAACAAAAGAATGTTTATATTAATGATGTTGTTGAACGAAACAACATAAAAAATGATTCAGAATTAATTACATTGGTTGAAATAATTTCTTCTAGTATTGGATCTTTATCTAACCCTAAAAAATTATCTGATACTTTTAAATCAAATGCAGGTGTGGATATTTCTCCTAAAACTATTAGTTCATACTTAAAATATTTAGAAGAGGCATTTCTAATTGAAAAATCAGAAAGATATGATGTAAAAGGTAAAAAATATATGAGTACACCATATAAGTTTTATTTTAGTGATATTGGTCTTCGTAATTCATTTATTAATTTTAGACAATATGAAGAAACACATATTATGGAAAATGTCATATATTTAGAATTAAAAAGAAGAGGATATAATGTTGATGTTGGAGTTGTAGAACTTAAAGAAAGAAAAGAAAATGAATTTACTTATAAACAATTAGAAATTGATTTTATTGCCAACAAAGGTAATAATAAAATTTATATTCAATCGGCATTTAGTATGCCTACTGCTGAAAAGAAAGAACAAGAGGAAAAATTACTATTAAAAATAAATGATTCTTTTAAAAAAATAATCATTGTTAAAGATTATATCAAAAGGATTAGGGATGATAATGGAATTATTGTAATGAGTGTTTTTGATTTTTTATTAGATCCAAATAGTTTAGATTATTGATGAGTACATAAAAAACATATGGATATAAAAGATTAACATTAGTTAATTTTTTTTAAATTTTATGATAAAATATATATTCGAGGTGCTGTATGATAGATGTAAGTAAAATATTAGAAAATGTAACTAGATTTGATTTAAGTAAAGGAATGAATTATAATAAAAATTACTTAAAACTTCGTCAAAAATATAAAGATGATGATATGGATGTTATGCATTTTCACGTTGTCAGTCAGACAAGAAGTTATTACTATGATACATATATTAATTATTTTGATGGTGAAGTATATGATACAGATTGTGATTGTCCCCAATTTTTCCAAACAGGAAGTTGTAAACACGTAGCCGCTTGCTTATATTTTTATTATGATGAAATATATAAAAGAACAATTAATCCTAAAGAAGCAACTATTAAAATATTACAAAATCTATTAGTTGATAATAAGATAAAAAAACAATTAAATTTAGATGTAAATATTAATATATCTGATTATATTTATCTCGAATTAAAAATAGGGTATAAAAAACTATATAGTTTAAATAATAAATTATCTAGATTTGTCGATGTTTACACCGATAGAACAAAAAATTTAGAATTCGGAAAAGAATTAACTTATAATAAAAATGAATATTATTTTGATGATATCGATAAAAAGATAATCGATTATGTTGTCTATCTTAATAAAATTAATTATCAAGGTTATTCACGTTATATAAACTTAACGCAAGAAGAATTAAAAGATTTATTAAAATTATTGTCTGATAAAACATTTGCTGTTAATAATACAAAATATAATGGTATTATTGAACAAAACGTTATCGCTACTAATTTAAGTAAAGTAGATGATGAATACTTATTTAGTTTTGATTCTGATATAACTAATATAACTAAAGATTATGAATATATTATTAAAGATAACAAAGTATACCATACACCTAAAAATGTTGTTGAAGTAATCAGTATGATGAAATCAAACCATATAAAAGAATTAGTTTTTAAAGAAAAAGAATTAGATAACTTTAGTAAAGCTATTTTACCTCGAGTTAAAGAGAATATAAGATTAGATGAATCATTAAAAGATAAAATAATAATTGTTAACAAACCAGACGTTAAATTATATTTTGATATCAAAAATAATGTAACTTGTAAATTTAAACTAAATTATAAAGATAAAGAAATAGATTATTTTGATAAAGTTGATAATATTTTAAGAGATGTCGAATATGAAAATAAAGTAATCGAAGATTTAAATAAATATAATTTTATAATTGAAGATAAAAAAATATTAATAAAAGATATTGAAGATATCGGTAATTTTTTAGAAACTGGATTATTAGAGTTAACTAATAAATATGAAATATATACATCCGATAAATTAAAAGATACTAAGATCAAAAAAAATATATCCGTTAAATCAAATTTTGGTATTGGAAAAGATAATATAATGTCTTATAAATTCGAATTAGGCGATATCGATAATAGTGAATTATCTAATATTTTGGATAGTTTAAAAAATAATAAAAAATATTATAAATTAAAAAGTGGTGATTTAATTAATTTAAATGAAAATCAAGATTTAATCGAATTAAATAATTTGGTCACAGATTTAGAATTATCTAATATTAATGAAGGATATGGTATTATTCCTAAATATAAAGCCATATATTTAGATAGTTTAAATTATAACATTATTAATACCAATAATTTATTTAAAGAATTAATAGATAAATTTAATAATTATAAAGATATAGATATAAAAATAGATAATAAAATATTAAGAGATTACCAAATAATTGGCGTTAAATGGTTATATAATATTTATAAATGTGGCTTTGGTGGGATATTAGCCGATGAAATGGGGTTAGGTAAAAGTATTCAATTAATTTACTTTATTAAACAAATATTAAAAGAAAAAAAATGTAAAATATTGATTGTTTCTCCAACTTCATTAATTTACAACTGGGAAAATGAATTTAATAAATTTGGTAGTGAATTAAAATATCAAGTAATTGCTGAAAATAAAGTTAAACGTAATGAACTATTACATAATACTGATGCAGATATTTTAATTACTACTTATGGTTTAGTAAGACAAGATTTAGATGAATATTTAAAAATTAATTTTGAATTAGTTGTAATTGATGAAGCCCAAAATATTAAAAATCCTAATGCTTTAATGACTAAAGCAATTAAAAGTATCAATGCCAATACTAAAATCGCTTTAACAGGAACCCCTTTAGAGAATAATGTTTTAGAACTATGGAGTATCTTTGATTTTATTATGCCCGGTTACTTAGCAAGTATAAATAAATTTACTAAAAAATATAATTTAAAAGATGTTAATGAAGAAGAGTTAAATAAATTAGAAAGTTTAAGTAAACAAATTAAACCATTTATTTTAAGAAGAATGAAAAAAAACGTTATTAACGATTTACCAGATAAAATAGAGAATAACATTTATATTGATTTAAATGAAGCCCAAAAAAAAGTTTATGTTGCGCAAGTAAATAAAACTAATCAAGAAATTGAAGAAATAATTAAAACTGAAGGATTTGATAAAGCAAGATTTAAAATATTACAATTATTAACAAGATTAAGACAAATTTGTATCGATCCTAAAATAGTATTTGAAAATTATACAGGTGGTAGTTCGAAAATAGAATATTTAGTTAATTTAGTTAAAGAAATAATCGCTAATGAACATAAAATATTATTGTTTACAAGTTATCGTACTGCGTTAAATATCGTCAACCAAGAATTTAATAATAATGGTATAACAACATACATAATCGATGGAAGTACTTCTAGTAAAAAAAGAATGGAATTAGTTAATAAATTTAACGAAGATAATACCAATGTATTTTTAATTATGTTAAAGGCTGGTGGAACAGGACTTAATCTAACTAGTGCAGATGTAGTTATTCATCTAGATTTATGGTGGAATCCACAAGTAGAAAATCAAGCTACCGATCGCGCACATCGAATAGGTCAATTAAATACGGTTGAAGTCATAAAATTAATATGTAAAGGAACTATTGAAGAACGTATCCTAGAACTACAAAATAAGAAAAAAATATTAAGCGATAATTTAATTGATGCTAATAATTTAGATGAAAATATTATTACGAATTTAACTGCTAAAGACATTAAAAAATTAATATCATTAGATATGGAGGATTAATTTATGAAAATAGGTGTATTTGATTCGGGTGTCGGTGGTTTAACAGTATTAAAAGAATTACTTAAATATAAAAATGAATATTATTATTTTGGTGATAATATCAATATTCCTTATGGTAATAAAAGTAAATACGAATTACAGATATTATCATCTAAAATAATCGAATTTTTATTATCTAAAGATGTCGATATGATTATTATTGCTTGTGGTACAGTAAGTTCTAATATTTATGAATATTTAAAAAATAAATATGATGTTCCTATTTATGATATTATAAGTCCAACCTTAGAATATTTAAAAGATAAAAATTATTTTACTATTGCTACACCAATGACTTGTAAAAGTAAAATATTTAATAATGCTATTGAATGTCCATTATTAGTTCCTTTAATTGAAAATAATCAAGATGTTAATAAAGTATTAAAAGAATATCTAAATAATATTCCATTTAATTCTAATCTAGTTTTAGGATGTACTCATTATCCTATTTTAACAAATGAAATAAATAAAATTAGACCTGATTTAAAATTAATCAATATGGGTAAAATATTAAGCGATAAACTTAATTTACCTTCAACTAATTTAAAAGTAAGATTATATTTTAGTAAAGTAGATCATAATTTAATTAATAATATAGATAAGATAATTGATACTGATTATCAATTGGAGGAATTATGCCTGAATTACCAGAAGTAGAAACAGTTAAAGAAGTTTTGAAAAAACAAATATTAAATCAAAAAATATTAGATGTTATTGTTAATTATCCTAAAATGATTGAAAATATGTCTTCTTTAGAATTTATTAATAAATTAAAAAATCAAACTATTATTGATATTAAAAGAAGAGGAAAATGGTTATTATTTGAATTAAATGATTATTATTTGTTATCTCATTTAAGGATGGAAGGTAAATATTATATTAAAAATTTTAATGATGAAGTAACTCGTCATCAACACATTATATTTAAATTTAAAGATTTTGAGCTAAGATATAATGATACTCGTAAATTTGGAAGAATGTATTTATTAGATAAAGATAATATTTATAACACTAAACCATTAAATGAATTAGGTTATGAGCCTTGGGATGATAAGTTAGATATTAATTATTTAAAATCAAAATATAAAAATAAAAGATTACCGATTAAAACAGTATTATTAGATCAATCGATAATAGTTGGAATTGGTAATATATATGATGATGAAATATTGTTTTTAAGTAAAATTAATCCTTATAAAAAAGCTAGTGAATTAACTGATATTGAATTAAATAATATTATAAATAATACTAAAATAGTTTTAGAAAAAGCCATAAAATTAGGAGGAACTACTATTAAAACATATACATCAAGTGAGGGAGTACATGGTAGATTTCAAAATGAATTATTAGTTCATACTAAAACTAATTGCCCTATTTGTAATAGTAAATTAAATATAGATAAGATAAATGGAAGAAGTACATATTATTGCATTAATTGTCAAAAATAATATGTATTTTTTTATTATTCATGATATAATTAAATTAATCAATTTTAAAGGAGTTTGTTTATGGAAAATAAATTTAATTTAACAAGAGAACAAAATGTTTTTGTTGCTAAAAGAAATATAGTAGATTATATTTGGAAAAGTGCAAATTTAGAAGGAATTGGAGTTACTTATCCAGAAACACAAGCAATTTATGATGGTGGTATTGTTAATGGATTAACTGTTGATAAGATAATAGCCATAAATAATTTAAAATATGCTTGGCAATTTATACTTGAAAACAATGATATAGATTATGATTTTAAAACATTATGTCAAATTCATAAACTAACTTGTGACAAATTAGTATTAGATCAAAATTTAGGAACATTAAGAATGACTCCCGTTAATATAGGTGGTACATCTTGGAAACCACAGTTTCCAATTGAAAGCCAAATAAAAGAAGAATTAACAGAACTACTTAATAAATATACTAAAACTGAATTAGCAATCGAAGTTATGTTGTGGGTTATGCGTAGACAAATGTTTATTGATGGAAATAAAAGAGTAGCAATGTTATTTGCTAATAAAATTATGATTGATAATGGTTGTGGTATAATAACTATTTCTCAAAAT
>CALVYO010000057.1 GCA_944372275.1 uncultured Bacilli bacterium | reverse complement strand
ATAATATTTCTTCTTATGTTGAAATGGATACTGTAGAAGGCTCTAAAGGTCACTCTGCTTTATTAACTTTAAACTATGTTCCATTTAATTTTATGATGGCATATAAAATTAATGAACAAACCATTTCTGAAGTTACTGGCAAAATAAACAAAATCAAAAATATTATCGGTTTAGAAACATTCCATAAGATTTTCTCTACAATTTTAACTGACAATGGTAAAGGAATTTAAAAGACCCGATTTAATAGAAGATAACGGCCCAGATATTGTAAGGTCAAAAGTTTTTTATTGTGATTCTAGAAGAAGTGATCAAAAAGCAAGCATTGAAGTTACACACGAATATATTAGGAGATTCATTGAAAAAGGAACTGATATTGATAATTATTCTGATGAAGATATATTATTAATGATGAATCATATTAATAATACAAGAAGAGAAAAATTAAACGGAAAATCACCATATGAAATGATGGTTAATAAATTTGGAATTGAAGTAATAAAAAAATTAGGTTTTTATTTTATCGCACCTAATGATATTATACTAAAACCTAATCTATTTAAAAGGAATACTAATAAATAATTGAGCCTTAGGCGAATATTATTTATTAGTATTGAATGGGTAAAATGGCACATTTAATCATTCATATTTTTACACCTTAATTGGTGCATTTTGTCATTCACAATATTGTATTCGACACTTTTTCGCGTGGAATGAAATACTAAACATTCCATTTTTTTAATAGTATATAATAAATTTTATACACTATTTTGGCTCATTAACTCATTCAACGACATTATTTTACAACATTTTTTCATTTTGGTCAATTTAACATTTCATTTGAGCTTTGTTAACTTTTTATCTATAAAATACATCTTTTAAATATAATCCTTCTGGTGGAGCAGTAATACCAGCTTTTCTTCTATCTTTAGCCTCTAATATATCTAATACATCTTCACTTTTTCTTTTACCTTCGCCTATTTCAATTAATAAACCAACCATGTTTCTAACTTGGTATCTTAAAAATCCAGTGCCTAAAAAAGAAATTATAAATCTATTAACATCTTTAACATTCCTAATCAAATTAGTTTGAATAATAGTTCTAGTAAAATCTTCCTTTTCTTCATCTGCTTTAGAAAATGATTTAAAATCATGTGTACCCTCTAAATATTTTAAAGCACGTTCCATTTCTACTAAATCTAATTTTTTATTATATTGAAAAATATAATCTTTTTCGATGGGACTATATTCACCAATATTTATTTTATAAATATATTCTTTAGCAGAAACATTAAATCTAGCGTGAAAATCGTCAGATACTTCCTCTACTTTTTTGATATAAATATAATCAGATAATAAACTATTTAGTGCTTTTTGTAATTTATCGCAAGTAATATTCATATCTAAATCGAAATGAGCCTTTTGATTTAAAGCATGAACTCCTGCATCAGTTCTACCTGATCCTGATATAGAAATATCTTTATTACTTAATTCTTTCAAAGCTTTTTCAATTTCGCCTTGCACTGTTTTCAACCTAGGTTGTTTTTGATAACCTTTAAATTTTGAACCATCATAACTAAATGTAATTAAATACCTCATAATACAACTTCCTTCATCATTAAAATAAATAATCCTAAATGCATTAATACTAAAAATGTATCATAAAAACGCCATTTATTTTGTCTAAAATTAATTCTTTTACTATTAACATTATATAATCTTACTTCCATCGAATCAGCTAAATCATCTGCTTTCTTAATACTTAAAACAAACATAGGAATTATTAATGCTTTAACTGCTAACAATTTACCTTTTATATTTGAATTATAATAATCAATACCACGACTGGCTTGCGATTTTATTATTTTATTTCCTTGGTCAATTATAGTTGGAATAAACCTTAACGCTAAACTAATAGATAATGCCATTTTATTCACCGGTATACCTATTAATTTAAGTGGTGAAAATAATTTTTCTATACCATATGTTATTTCTGTTGGTGGTGTGGTTAAAGTGAGAATTGATGTATACAATACAACATATATTAACCTTAAAATAGTAATAATGGTAACATTTAAACTACTACCAACAATTAAATTAATTATTAATATAAATAATAATAACCATTTGATACTAAATATAGTTTTAAAATAAATATTAAAAGGGATTTTAGTATTACATAACATTAAAATTAATAAAATTAACAATAAAATATTAAATCTAATATTAAAAGTTAAAAAACTCATAATTATAAATAATAAAACACATATTATCTTAGATAATGGATTCATTTTATGGACTAAAGAATTAATTGGATAATATCTACCTATCATTACTTTATTTAACATAACGATACACATCCTTCATTAAGTCATTAATATCATCACGGTATCCTATTTTTATTCCTTTTTTTTCTAAAACCAATTGTTCAAATTCAATTATTTTAGGTCTTTTTAAACCATATTTTGAAATATCTTGTTTGAAAAAGTCGTATTTATTTCCCTCTAAAACTAATTTACCTTTATCTAATAAAATAATATGGTCACTTATCTTTAATAATAAGTCAGCATCATTACTTACAACAATAATTGTTTTATGATACCTATTTTTTAATAATTTGATTATTTTTATTAAATTTTCTTTACTTTTATTATCTAATCCAATAGTTGGTTCATCTAATATTATTACTTTAGGATTAAAAGCCAAAATAGATGCAATTGCAACTTTCCTCATTTCCCCACTACTCAATGTAAACGGATTTCTATTTAGATAACTATCATCTAATCCCATCATTAATAAAGCATCACTAATGTGTTTTTCAATACTTTTAACTGATTTATTAAAATACTTCATACCAAATTCAATTTCTTCTTTAACAGTACTACAAAAAAATTGTTCTTCAGGCATCTGAAATACTAATCCTATTTTATATCTTAAATTATTAACATTTTTTATTTTTCTTGTTTTACTAATTACTCTACTTCCAACTTCAATATTTCCTTTTGTCGGAATTATCAAAGCATTAATTAACTCAATTAATGTCGTTTTCCCACTACCACTTTTACCCATAATACTAGTTATTTTACCTTCTTTAAATGTAGTACAAATATCACCTAAAGCCATTTTAGAAAGAGCAGTTTTTTCATTATAAACATAAAAAACGTGATTAAATTTTACTTCCATAAAATATCCACCATCTCTTCCATATCATAGATAACATGATCAATTAAATCATAAAACATTAGTCTATTAGACAACTCTACCATAAAAGGTAATTCAAAACCTAAATTATGTAATAAATCTTCTTCTTTATATACTTCATCTTTAGTTCCTGATAAAACTATTTTACCTTTATCTAAAACATATATTTTATCACTTATTAAAGTATCCTCAATATCGTGACTAATATTTAAAATGGTTAATCCTTTATCATTTAATTCTTTTAAAATATTTAATATCTTTTCTTTATCAAAAGGATCTAGCATTGTTAAAGCCTCATCTAATATTAATATTTTAGGATCGTGGACTAAAGCTGAAGCCAAACTAACTAACTGTTTTTGATTACTATTTAAATCATGAGGATTATGTTCTAATATATCATAAATACCTAAATATTTAGTTATTTCTTCTATTTTTTTTCTAATATTTTCTTTTTTATAATTCATATTTTCTAAAGTAAATGCTATATCATCCATAACTGTTTCAGCTACAAACTGATTATCAGGATTAGTAAATACGACACCAATACTTTTTCTTATTTCCTTAATATTATCTTTTAATAATAATATATCATTTATTTTTATTGTTCCATTATAATTATATAAACCAATTAATATTTTTACTAAGGTAGATTTCCCACTACCATTAGGGCCTACTATGGATGTTATTTTACCTTTTTCTATTTCCATATTTAGACCATTAAATAATTGTTTTGATTTATAATTAAAATTTAAATTAGTTATTTTTATCATACACATCACTTCAAATATTATAATATAAAATATAGTATTTTTCAAATATATAAGAAAAAAATGTTAAAAATTAACATTTATCTTTTGATTCTTGAATATTATAACTTATTTTCAGTTTTAATTTCATAGGTAATATTTTCGACAAATAAATTCCCACTTTTGTCTTGACACCTGGTATAATTATTGCTTTATTTTTAAACATTTGTTTAATAGCATATTCACAAACATAATTAGGCGTTAAACTAGGAAGATTAAATTTAACTTTTGCAACTTTATTAAATTCCGTATCAACAGGGCCTGGACACAAAGCACCAACATAGACATTAGAATTATCTTTTTTTAATTCTTCACCGATAGCTAAAGTTAAATGTAACACATAAGCTTTAGTAGCATAATAAGTACTCATTAAAGGTCCAGGTAAAAAAGCAGCAGCCGATGCGACATTTAATATATATCCAGAATCTCTTTTTTTAAAATCTTTTAAAAATAACTTAGTTAAAGTATGTACTGTTTTTATATTTAAATCTATCATATCAAGTTCAGTATCTAATTTAGTTTCATTAAATTTACCAAACAAACCAAATCCTGCATTATTAATTAATATATCAATTTTTTCTTTTTTTACTTCATCATATAATTTCATACAATTATAAGTACTTGATATATCTAATTCAATTATTTTAACATTAGTTTTTAATTGTTTAGATAAATTTTCCATCTTTTTCTTTCTTCTTGCCACTAATATTAAATCATAACCTCTATCACTTAATATTTTAGCAAATACAGATCCTAATCCACTAGATGCACCAGTTATTAATGCTTTCATCTTACCACCCCAATTTAATTATACTAAACAATAATATTTAATTCAATATTTTATTAAAAATACTGCATATAAAGGAATTGATTTTATTTTAGTTTTAGGATTATACCCAAATTCTTTAGTACTTATTCTTATTGCATATTTAGGATTATAAATTTCATTATAAATATTTAAACTTTTAGCTTGAGTATTGTTACCTGCTTTAACCTCAACTGGAATAATACCATCACTAGTATATAATAAAAAATCAATTTCAGCTTTATTATTATTTTTCCAATAATATAAATCAAAACCATTACATATTAACTGATTAGCAACATAATTTTCAGCAATAATCCCTTTATATAATGAAATATTATCTGTCAATATATCATCAATATTTATTTTTAAAATACTATTTAAAATTCCAACATCACTTAAATATAATTTAAATGTATCTTCTAAAATAAATCCTTCAAGTGGTATTTCAGAATTTTTAACACATTTAGAACGAACAACCATATTACTTGCTTCTAGCCAATCAAGTGAAGTTTCATAATCTCTTGCCCTAGCTCCCTTTTCAATTTTTGAATATTGAAATTTATTAGATAGATTAGATAATTGTGAAGGTAAGGAATTATAAATCCTCCTTATTTTTAATGCTTCTACTAAAGATGTTACATATTTATCCATATCATTAAAATAAGAATTTAAAATATCTTTTAAGATAGTATTATCATATCTTATATAATCTCCATTAGTATCAACCATACTTTTAATACTTTCCGGCATTCCACCAGTTATTAAATAAGTTCGATAATATCCTAAAGCTTTTTCGTGTAAAGGTAAAGAAATTTGTTTGTTTTGCTCATAACATTCTTTAATTGTCTCAATTAATAGTTCTTGATTCATTGCTAATAGAAATTCTTCAAAATCTAAAGGATACATATTAAGCATTTTTACTTTACCAACTGGAAAAGAAAATTTAGTTCTTTTTAACTTAACCCCTAATAAAGATCCCGCACATATAATTCTTACATTATTGTGCTTTTCACAAAAATATTTTAATTCTGAAATAAGTTGTTCTGATTCTTGAATTTCATCGATAAATAATATAGTATCTTCTATATCTAAATCAAAATCAATTAAAACCTTCAATTGTTTAAATTTTTCATCAGAATTTAAACTTGAATTATACAATTTAACAATATTATCTTGTTCAAATAAATTAACATATATATAATTTTTATATTCATTTTTACAAAATTCATTAATAATATAAGTCTTTCCACATTGTCTAACACCTAATACCATTAATGGTTTATTATTATTATTTTTCCATTTTAATAATTCATTATATATTTTCCTTTTCACAAATACTCACCTAAAATAATAATACATTATTTTTTATAAAATTGCAATATAATTTCACATTTTTGATATGACTTTTTATATTTTTTTACACATTTTTAATATCACTTTTTTATGAGAATTACACATTTTAAAAAAGATGCACTATTTTGCATCTTTAACTATATCTAATATAATACGCTATTAGGGTTAGTATTATTACTGTTAATAATTCTTTTAAAGTAAAGGCTTTATTTAGTAAACGTTACTTTATTTTTGCTATTTGTTAATTTTATCATATTAACTTCATCTACCTTTCTATTTAAAGTATACATTATTTTTAAAAAAATTTCAATAAAAATAAATTATTTGTTTTCAATATTTATATGAAGATTAATTTCTTCTTCAGTTGGTAATTTATCTAACATTTCTTTAGGAATATATTCATTTAATTTATATGAAGATACGCCAATTGGAAGATTTGTTCCCTTTAAAGACCATTCCACACTTAATTTATTTTTTTCTTTACATAGTAACAAACCTATTGTTGGATTATCAAATTCTTTTTTTAATATTTCATCAATTGCTGTTACATAAAATCCTAATTGACCGATATATTCCGGTTTAAATGAAGTTGTTTTAAGTTCAACTACAACAAAACATCTTAATTCTAAATGATAAAATAATAGATCAATATAATAATCTTTATCTTCCATTGATATTTTATACTGATTACTAACGAAACTAAATCCTTTACCAAGTTCTATTAACAAATTTTTTATTTTAACCAACATTTCATTTTCTAATTCCTGTTCTTTAAAATCTTTTTTTAATGAAATAAAATCAAAAATATAAGGATCTTTCATAATGTAATTTGCTAAATCAGAATTATCTTTAGGCAAAGTCAGTTTAAAATTATTATCACTTTTACCTATTCTCAAATGATAATTTAATTCAATTTGATGAATCAACATCGTTCTTCCCCAATTATTATTTATTGTTTCTTGTAAATAAGTTTTTCTAATTTCTTTATCTTTTACTTTATCCATCAACACTATATTATGTCCCCAAGGAACTTGTGCAACAAGTTGTTGCATAACTTCATCATCTTTATATTCTGTATAAAACTTTTTCATATATTTTAAATTTCTTACAGAATATCCGGTAGTATTGGGATATTCTAATTTTAATTCTTTTGCAACTTCATCAATAAATTTATTACCATATTCATAATTATCATATAAAATTTTACCAAGTCTAAAATACAAATTAATCAAATTATAATTTACTTGCATAGCAGTTTTTAATTGAGTTGATTTTATATCTAACTTTATATCATTAATAATTTGCTTAAAATTTTTTTCTAACACAACGTTTATCTCCTTTCATTCAAACATAATTTGTTTACTACACAATATTAATTAAAAGACTTACAACTTAATATATATTATTAAAAAAAATTGCAACAAAAAAGATGCATTATTTTGCATCTTCCTCAACTAATTCTAAAATAACCATTAACGCATCATCACCACGACGTTCGTCTAATTTTAATATTCTAGTATAGCCACCATTACGATTAACGTAACGAGGTACTAAAACATCAAATACTTTTTTAACTGCTTCGTTATCGTTATGTAAGAATGCTAAAGCTTGTCTACGAGAAACTAAAGTACCTTTTTTACCATATGAAATCATTTTATCAACAAACTTACGAACTTCCTTAGCACGAGTTTCAGTTGTTGTTATTTTTTCATTCATAATTAAGTCTTTAGTTAAATTAGCTAGCATACTTCTTCTATGTTTATTAGTACGTCCTAATTTTCTATAAGCCATATT
>CALVYO010000056.1 GCA_944372275.1 uncultured Bacilli bacterium | reverse complement strand
TCTGATTCAGAAGCCACTACCCAATTAGTTCCATTATATTTTATTGGTACCATATTATCTAATAATTCTGGTTTATTAGGTGGTACATATATATCTTCCACACATTCATTATTCATATTATAAGTATAATTATTATTTTCAACTTTAATTTCAATTAAACTATCTTGTGATATTTCTTCACCAGTAACTGAATCATATACTTTAGTTGGCAAATATTCTTTAGATGATAAAGTATTTAAAGTAACACAAAATGTATTACCATTTCTTTTAGGAAAATCATTTAAATTTTCAGATACATATAGATTAGCAGCATTATATAATATTTCTTTACTAGCATCACTTAATTCAGATTTAGTCTTTCTAATTGAATTTAATATAGGGGGAAAGGCTAGAAGTGCTATTAAGGCTAATATAATAACTACTCCTATTAATTCCACTAGCGTAAACCCTTTTTTCATAATAATTCCTCCTTAATATTCACAATTACCTGGTGTTCTAGGATATGGTATTACATCACGAATGTTTTCAACACCAGTTAAATAAATTAATAATCTTTCAAAGCCCATTCCAAATCCTGAATGAACACAGCCACCAAATTTACGTAAATTTAAATACCATTCCATACCATCCATTGGCATATTTAGTTCTTTCATTCTATTAACTAATTTATCATAATCTTCTTCTCTTTGAGAGCCACCCATTAATTCGCCTGCTCCTGGTACTTCTAAGTCAACAGCTGCAACTGTTTTACCATCGGGATTCAATTTCATATAAAATGCTTTAATATCTTTTGGCCAATCTGTTATAAATACTGGACCATTAAAGTATTCTGTAATATATTTTTCGTGTTCTTTTGCTATATCGCAACCATATTCTGGTTTAAATTCAAAATCAACTTTTGCTTCTTTTAATATTTTAATTACTTCTTCATGTGTAACTCGAGTAAATTTAGATGTTACTAATTTATTTAATTTATCTAATAATCCTTTTTCAACAAATTGATCTAAAAATTTCATTTCATTAACGCAATTATCTAAAACATACTTAACGACATATTTAAGCATATCTTCCATTATATCCATATCTTGTTTTAAATCACAAAATGCGATTTCTGGTTCTATCATCCAAAATTCAGAAGCATGTGTTTTAGTATTAGAGTTTTCTGCTCGAAATGTTGGACCAAAGGTATATGTTTTTTTATAAGCCAAAGCAAATGTTTCTGCTTGTAATTGACCTGATACTGTTAAGTTAGCAGGTTTACCAAAGAAATCTTTAGTATAATCTGGTTTACCATTTACTCTATTTAAATCTAATGTTGTAACTTGAAACATTTCGCCTGCGCCTTCACAATCACTTGCAGTAATAATAGGAGCGTGGAAATATACATAACCATTTTCATTAAAATATTTATGGATTGCATATGCTGCTACACTTCTTACTCTAAATACTGCTTGAAATAGATTAGTACGTGGTCTTAAATAAGTAACTTCTCTTAAAAACTCGCGTGTATGTCTTTTAGGTTGAATAGGGTAATCTTCTGGGCAATCGCCTAATAATATAACATCTTTAGCAACCACTTCATAATCTTGTTCTGAACCTAAAGATTTAGATAATGTACCTACTACTTTAATCGCACAACCTACTCTTAATTTAGAAATAAAATCAAAATTATTTAACTTATTATCATATACTACTTGAATACTTTTAAAGCAAGTACCATCATAAAAATCAATAAAACCAAATTCTTTTTGTTTACGATGATTTCTAATCCAACCCTCTAATATTACTTCTTTAGATAAATATTCATCAATCTTTTCATACAAAACTTTTAAATCCATATTAAATCCTCCTAGTCTCTATGTAATGATTTATAAACCCATTCAAATATTAATAATCCTATTACAATTATAGCAATCCATAAAATAGGATTACGACAATTTTCAATAAAAAATGCTTTGATATCACTTGTAATATCATTAAACCAAGTATTAATATTATTCCATAAATTTGTCCACATATTTTACACCTTCTTTATTTTTTTATGTCCTTTTATTAACATTTTAATACCATATGGATGTTTAAATGCTACTGTTAAAATCTTATCTTTAATACCTACTATAACACCTTCACCGTAAGTATCAAAATAAATATGTTCCCCCACACTATATTCAACACTATCATCAACATTATTTAATTTAGTTTTACTTGTATTGGTATTAAAATATTTAGAATCAATTTCTTCAATGAATCTACTTTCTTTATTAGTTACTCTATTACCATATATTGTTCTAGACAAAGCATTAACTAACCACAATCTTTTTTTGGCTCTAGTTATAGCAACATAGCATAATCTTCTTTCTTCTTCCATTTGGTCATTACTTTCAAAAGAATTAAAATGTGGAAAGATACTTTCTTCTAAACCAACGATAAAGACATTGTCAAATTCTAATCCTTTAGCCGAATGAATTGTCATTAATGTGACACTATCATTATCTTTATACTCTGTTACATCGGCAACTAAACTTATTTCATTTAAGAAATCATCTAAACTAATTATACCATAATTTTCCTCAAATTGATAAGCAATAGATTTAAATTCATTTAAGTTTTCTATTCTTGTTTGTGCTTCAATACTATTTTCTTCTTCTAATTCTTTAACAATACCTGTTTTTTCTAAAATTAAATCAATAAATTTAGTTAAAGTATAGTTATCTTTATTTTCTCTTAAATAAGAAATTATATTCTTAAATTCTAACTCTTTACCAGAATCTATTGCATCATACATTGAACAATTTAAATCATTAGCCTTATTAATTATTTTATCGATAGTAACTTTACCAATTTTTCTTCGTGGTACATTTATTATTCTAGTTAAACTAACATCATCATCTTTATTATAAATTAGTTTTAAATAAGCCATTAAATCTTTAATTTCTTTACGGTTATAAAAATATACACTACCTACTACTTTATAAGGAATATTATTTAATAATAATTCATCTTCTAAGTTACGGGATTGAGCATTAGTTCGATAAAGAATTGCTATATCACTTAATTTAGAACCATTATCTAATAATTTATTTATTTCACTAACAACATAATAGGCTTCATCCTTTTCATCAGTAGCCCTTTTATATTCTATTTTTAAACCTTCTTCATTATCAGTCCATAAATTTTTATCTTTTCTATTGACATTATTTTTAATTAAATCATTTGAAGCATTAATAATAGTTTTAGTAGAGCGATAATTTTGTTCTAAATAAACTGTTTTACAATTAGGATAATCCTTTTCAAAATTTAAAATATTTTTATAATTAGATCCTCGCCAAGAATAAATAGATTGGCTATCATCACCTACTACACAAATATTTTTATATTTCGCACTTATCATTTTGGTTAATAAATATTGAGCTTCATTAGTATCTTGATATTCATCAATTAAAATATATTTATATTGTTCTTGATATTCTTTTAAGATATCAGGATGTTTTCTAAATAAAACTATTGGTAACATCAATAAATCATCAAAATCGACACTATTATTTTTAATTAATCGATTTTCATATTTACGATAAATATCTAATACTAATTCATCGTAATCATTAGTTACAAATCTTTCAAATTCATAACTATCAATTAAAGCATTTTTATTGTTACTTATAATATTTTTAATTGCTTTATAGTTTTCATCTGAGTTCATATCTTTTAAGATATTTTTAATTAAAACGCTACTATCATCACTATCTAAAATAGTAAAATTTTTACTTAGTTTTAATTTATCATAATGTTTTTTTATTATACTCAAACCAAAAGAATGAAAAGTTGATATTTGAATTTGATATCCTATTGGGCCAACCATATTTAATATTCTATCTTTCATCTCTTTTGCTGCTTTATTAGTAAATGTAATAGCAAGTATATTAGAAGGATCAACATTATTATCTAATATTAACTTAGCAACTTTAGTAGTTAATACTTTTGTTTTTCCAGAACCAGCACCAGCAAGCACTAATAAAGGACCTTCAGTTATATTAACAGCTTCTTTTTGTCTATCATTTAATGTATCTAAATTCATAAAACACTCCTTTTATCATTATTTGCATAATTATAAATCTTGTTTATTATAGATAAAATCAATTATATTTACATTTTTTATACCATCTATATTTTTTTGAAATATTAAGTCAGATACAAATAAATATCTTGGATACATTTCTTTAATTTGATAAAATGGTTTATATTCTCTTTCATATGTCTTTTCATCATCAATATTTTTAGAAACTTGAATATAAAAATATTCATCGACACCTCTTCTAGCAATAAAATCACATTCTAAATTTCCAATCTTGCCAACACTTAAACTATAATTTTTATATTTTAAATATGAAAATAAAACGTTTTCTAATACGGGGCCATAATTTATTCTATTATCTGTGTTTAAAGCATAATAAATACTTAAATCAGCCAAATAATATTTCTTTTCACCATCTAATATCTTTTTTGATTTAATATCAAACAAGTCACAAGGATATATTATTTTAGCATTCTCTAATAATGCAATATATGTTTTAACAGTTCTTCTATCAACAGATATTTTTTGATTAATCAAATAATCATAAATACTTTTAATAGATATTCTACACCCAAAATTATTTATAACAAATTTTTCAATTAATTCGAATAACTCAATATCTTTAATTTTTTTATAATTTTTTATATCTTTTTCTAAAATTTGTTCAATAACACTTTTAGTATATAATAATTTATCCTGATAATTATCATAATATAAAGACCCTGGAAATCCACCATTTCTAATAAATTCTTCAAACTCAAGATAAATATTAGGGTTTACTTCTTTATTTAAAAATTTTTTCATGTCGACATATTCATAAAAATTAAGTGGCAGCATTTCTATTTCAATATATCTACCTGTTAATTTTGTTACCAATTCACCGCTTAACAAATAAGAATTAGACCCCGTTATAAAAATAGAAAAATTTTCTTCTTCTTTATAAGCATTAATTATAGATTCAAATCCTAAAACATTTTGAACTTCATCAATAAATAAATACTTAAAATCATCATCAATTATTAAACTATCTATTAGTTTTTCCAAGTCACTAGGACTATTAATATTTTTATAGTTTTTTTTATCTAATTCGATATAAATAATATCTTTATCTAAAACGCCATTTTCTTTTAACTCTTCAATAATAGATTTCAATAAATATGATTTTCCGCATCTTCTAATACCAGTTATTACTTTAATCATTGAATCTTTATAAAATCCTCTTATTTTTTTTAAATATTCTTCTCTTTTATATACCATTTCCATTATATCACCATTAAAATTATATATTATTTTTATCAAAAAAGTCAAGTTATCGACCATTTTTTTATAAATATATTCTAAGTTTGGTCGATAACTTATATTTTGAAAAAAATATTGAATAATTAAAAAATATATGATATATTAAAAACAAGTAAGGGGAGTAATTATGTATAATATTGAGGAATTAAAAAAATTATTTTACATTAATAAAAAATATTCATTCAAAGATTTGAAAAAATTATTAAATGTTGATGAAGAAACACTATTGTCTGATTTAAAAACTTTAGAAGAACAAGGTATAATTACTTTTTTAAGTGGTACTTTTCAAGTGCTTGATACAAATAATTATGCAGTTGGTAACATAAAGATTTATGATAGATATGGTGTTTTTTATTTAGATAATATAAAATATGAAATTCACCTCGATGATATTGGTAATGCTTTAAAAAATGATTTATGTTTATTTGTAATTGATAAAGAAACAAAACAAGCCAAAGTTAAAAAAATACTAAAAAGATTTGATGAATTAGTTGTATGCGAATATATAAATAACAAATTAAAAATATATGGTGATAACCATTATGTTGAAATACCTAGTAATGAATGTAAAAAGTTAGTTGAAGGTTCTAGAGTATTAGTTAAACTAAAAAATGATGGTTTAACTGGTAATATTGTCGAGATAATTGGGCATAAAGATGATCCCGATATTGATTTAAAACAAATTGCTTTAAGTAAATGTTTTGCTTTAGAGTTTAATAACGATTATTTAGAAGAAGTTGAAAAAATACCTAATCAAGTAACTACTGAAGAAATAAAAGATAGATTAGATTTAAGAGATAAGTTAATTTATACAATTGATTGTGATAATACAAAAGATATGGATGATGCAATATCAGTTGAAAAATTAGAAAATGGAAATTATTTATTAGGGGTTCACATCGCTGATGTATCACATTATATTAAATATGGTAGTAATATTTTTAAAGAAGCATTTAGTAGAGGCACAAGTGTTTATATGTTAAATACAGTAATACCAATGATTCATAAATATTTATCTAATGGTATTTGTTCTTTAAATCCTAACGTTGATAGATTAACCAAATCATGTTTTATGGAAATTGATGAAAATGGTAATATTGTTGATTATAAAATTGTTAAGAGTGTTATAAATTCTAAGAAAAAAATGAAATATTCCGAAGTAAATAAAATATTAGAAGAAAATCAAAATATAACATCTTACGAACCATTTGTTGAAAATTTAAAACTTGCTAATGAATTAAATAATATTTTGAATAAAGAAAATAATAAAAGATGATTTATTGAATTTATGAGTTCTGATTTATATATCGAACTAGATGAAAAAAATAAACCTTTACAATTTAATAATCCACAACAAAGAACTGCTGAAAAAATAATCGAAAATTTTATGTTGCTAGCAAATAAAACTGTTGCTGCTAATTACTCTTGGCTACCTTTTATATACCGTATTCATGAAATTCCAGACAAAGATACTGTTATAAATATTTTAGAATTTTTAAGAAAATTAGGTTATAAAATTCCAGTTATTAAAAATGTTGAAAATCCTAAATGTTTACAAGGCATTCTTAAAAAATTATCTAACGATAAAGACTTCAAAATAATATCTAATTTCATTTTAAGAGGTATGAAAAAAGCAAGATATTCAAATGAAAATTTAGGTCATTTTGCTTTAGCCTATGAATTTTATACTCATTTTACTTCTCCAATTAGAAGATTATGTGATTTAATGATTCATATATTAATTGATAAATATGAAGAAAATAACTTTGTTATTAATGAAGAAATAGAACAACTAGAACAAATTTTATCTGAAGTTAGCATCCAAGCATCTTACAAAGAAAGAAAAGCAATTGAGGCAGAGGACGAAGCAAATATGATGAAAATGGCTGAATATATGGAAGGACATATCAATGAATATTTCAATGGCAAAATAATTAATATTACTTCTAGCGGAGTAATTGTCGAAACTAATAACATAATAGGCCATGTTAATTTTTCTGACATAAAAGGAGATTTTTATGTATTTAATCCTGAATTATTTATATTAACTGGAAAAAGAAATAAAAAAACATTAAGAATAGGTGATTACATTAGATTAAAAGTTTTAAATGCTTCTAAAGAATTTAGAACCATTGATTTTGAAATAAGTGAAAAAATAAAAGAAAAAGTATTATCTTTAAAATGAATTAACACTTCTTTTTTTTTCGAATAAAATAAAAAGAAAGGAGAATTTGATGAAAAAAGTAATTATTCCTATAATTATTATTTTAATTATTGGTGGTCTTACTAGTTTATTATTTTTTAAAGATAAAAGTGATTTAAAGAAAATTAAAGTAGCAGAAGTTACTCATAGTATTTTTTATGCTCCTCAATATGTTGCTCATGCTTTAGGTTATTTTGAAGAAGAAGGTTTAGATGTTGAATTATTATTAGTTCCAGGTGCTGATAAAGTAGCAGCTTCCGTATTATCTGGGGATGTTCAAATAGGTTTTTGTGGTAGTGAAGCAACTATTTATATTTATAACCAAGGACAAGAAGATTATTTAGTTAATTTTGCAGGATTAACCAAAAGAGATGGTAGTTTTATTGTATCAAGAGAAAAAATTGAAAATTTTACTTTAGATGATTTAAAAGGTAAAACTATAATTGGTGGTAGAATTGGTCTTCGGATGCAAAACTTATAATGTTTTTTCTTAATATTAAAGAAAACCTAATCAGGCTTCCTCAATTATTTTCTTTAATTTATTTATTTGTCTATTTAAA
>CALVYO010000055.1 GCA_944372275.1 uncultured Bacilli bacterium | reverse complement strand
TTTTTTATCATTATATCAGGATTAGTTTTTGGAGGATTACACGTAATAAGTTCTTTTAATAATTTTATTGATTTAATTTATATTATCCCATATTCTATTCCTGGTGCAGTATTTGCTTATACTCTAGTTAAATCTAAAAATATTTTTGTTCCAATGAGTTTACATTTTTTCCACAATGGTATTATGATGTTTATTCAAACAGTATTATTATTTTTTCTTTAAGGTGAAATATGAAAAAAATTATTATTACTTTGATTATTATTATTTTATTAATTAGTTCAATTTTATTATATTCAAGATTTATTGCTACAAAAGGATTAAAAATTAAAGAATATAAGGTGGTAAATACCAAAATAACCGATTCGTATCACGGATTAAAAATTGTTCATTTATCAGATGTTCACTATGGTTCTACAATCAATGAAAAAGAATTAAATAATATTGTGGATAAAATTAATGAGATAAATCCTGATATTGTCGTTTTAACTGGTGATTTGATTGATGATAGAATATCATATAATAAAGATATTATAATCAATTGTTTAAGTAAAATAAACGCTAAATTAGGAAAATATGCTATAAGTGGTAATCACGATTTACCTTTAGATAATTATAATTACATAATTAAAGAAAGTGGATTTACTAACTTAGATAATACGTATGAATTAATATATTATAAAAGTAATGAGCCAATTATTATATCAGGTATCGGTTATGGTGAAGAAGATGTCGGTATTAAAACTGAACAATTTGATAAATATATTTCAGAATTAAAGGCCGATGATATTAAACCAATTTATTCAATATTATTAGTTCACGAACCAGATACTGTGGATAATTTAGATTTAAGTAAATATGATTTAGTTTTAGCCGGCCATTCTCATAATGGTCAAGTAAGATTACCTTTTATTGGTGCTTTATATACGCCGGATAGCGCAAAAAATTATTATGATGAATATTATAAAATAAATAATACTGATTTATATATATCTAGTGGGTTAGGAACATCAATGTACAAATTTAGATTATTTAATAAACCATCTATTAATTTTTATCGAATAACAAATAAATAGCCTTTAATCTCGGCTATTTATTTTAGTATAAAATATTATACATATAAACAAAACTGCAAATAATCCATAAAATTGTGATACATAATCTGCATTATAATATATGTTTGAATAATTTGTTATTTCTGGTAATTTAGGATTAAAATAAGCATTTAAATAAATAATTATATTTAATAAAAATATTATACTAGTTAATATGTCTATCTTATTATTACTTTTTTCTTTAATAAAATTATCAAACGTTATAAAAAGATTTAAAAATAAAGATATAAAATATAAAAATGTAAATAAAATATTAAATGAAAAATTCACTTTAGTATAACTATAATTTATTGCTTCTTCGGTAGTATCTATACCTAAAAGATACCAAGTTGATGAAGTAATATCAACTGCACTAGATATTATATAAACTGTTAAAAACAAAATAATTATACTTACTATAATTGTGTATACTTTATTTTTTCTTTTGTCTTTGTACAATAAATAAAATGGTATAGACATTAATAAAAAAATCAAAAGTGTAAATATTACTGTACCATTATTACATTTTATTATGAAAAAACAAGATAAAATAGTTAATATAATACTTAAAATAAATCTAAATATTTTCATTTATTTCACCTACTTCTATAATATCATTTAATATTAAATCATATAAATCATACCTATTACCTAAAGAAAAGTAAATATTATTTGCTAATTCTTTAGGGACATTATAATAATAAAGAGAAAAATCTGTATTAAGATATCCTAAATTATTTTTAAATCCCCAATAATTATCTATCTTCCAACTACAATCACGAATATTATTTGCTTTATTTATATCATATTTTATTAATATGTAATAAACATCAATAGAGTTATCCACACTATAATCTAAAAATCTATCATCATAATTTTTATAGTTTTCAGTTAATTTTTTTAAATCATCATAAGTATAATATTGTTTTTTAAAATATTCTTTTTCATTTAAGTTTAATACTTTTTTAATATTATCGATATAATTTGTTATACGTACATAATCATCATCACTATATATTCCTTGATTGTTTAAAATTAAATCAACATTATTTTTTATTTCTTCATATTGTTTTAAATTAGAATCTTCTTCAGCTTTTACCATTGCTTCATAATCAACAGTATATTTATATTTTTTATGATATCTAAATTCTACTTTAAAAATACTTAAAACAATAAATATAATTAAAAATATCATAATACTAATTAAAGTTATATTAAAATATTTTATTATTCTTTGTTTTATATTTTTTTTAGTAAATTGTATTGTTTTATTAATACTTTCATCAGATAATTCTTCCCCACATACCAATTTAGAAATTGAAATACCTAATATTTTCGATAAATCTTTTAATAATGATATATCAGGACAACATAATCCTCTTTCCCACTTCGATACTGCTCGATCGGTCACATTTAATTTTTCTGCTAATTCCCTTTGTGTCATTCCTTTTTCTTTTCTTATTTTAGAAATTAAATTTCCAATATTTTCATTTTCCATTATTTCACCTACCATCTAAATTATAAGTATTATTTTTTATAAATGCAACAAACCATTAGTTGAATCAAAAAAAATCATTAAATTTTTAATGATTTTTATACTATTTTTTTTACTTTATATTCTGCAAATTCACCTATTGGTGTTCTATAATCAGTTCCAATTTCACTTTCTAATAATTCCAAAAAATTTCTAGAATTAATTACTTTTTTTAGCCATTCGTTTAATTTTTTTAACTGTTCTTTATCTAAATTTTTTGACATTACAATAGCTAAAAATTTTGCAATAACATAATTTAACCTACTTTTATTTAAATCTTCTACTCTTACTAAACCTATTTGATATTTATCCATATCACATAAATGCATAAAATCAGTTGTAAATATATAACTACCTCTATTAATATCTGTTGCTAAGACATTTTTTTTAGTTAATTCATTAAAATCAACAATTAAATCATGCATTGAATTTATTAATTCGCCACAACTAAAATCTGATACTTCACGATAAATTGGTGTTCCTTTCTTCTTAGAATCAGTTACATCATCTAAATAATCCATAGCGTATCCTGTATATATACCTTCTTCATCCAATAATATATCAATTGGTTTAACTATCCTTTTTAAATTTAATTCATCTAAAAAATAAGTTGCTTTAGCAAAAGTCATCAAATCTTTTTCTTTTCTTAAACTTATATCATATTTTAATAATTTTAATGCTTTATTATTAAATCTAAATACTCTTCCATCGTGACCAGCACCTAATTTAGGTAAATCATATATATTAGGGACTACACTTAAATCACTTCTAAAAATAACTTGCTTTGATTGACTAAATTTAGCCATTATATCCCCCCTTTTTAGAAATTGAAGTTATTCTAACATATAATTAAAAAAAAATCAAATTTAATAACTTATTAATCAAAAATCCTATCAAAAAAGGGATTGTCATTTGACCTATAATCATGACCAAACTATAATAATTCTTAAATACATTTTCAAATATTAAAAATAATTGAAATCCTTCATTTATAAACATTAAATTGCCATTAAAATTAATATTTATTATATATGCTAGTGCACAAATTATAAAAACTAAGAATGAATAGTATTTTATATCACTTATATGTACTTTCACATATTTATATTTTATAATAATAATTCCTAGATATATCATAACTGCGTGATAAAATAAACTTTGAAAACTTATAAAATGAAATAATGGATATATTCCTAAAGAAGTTCCTGGAGATATTAAAAAACAAATACCTGCAAATAAACACCCTGTTGCTAAAAAAATATCACCTACATTTTTTAATTTTCCTTTAGTAAAGCCACTTAAAATACCAGCGTACAATAGTATACTGCAATAATATAATGGCACATAAGTATTAACATTATTAATATTGCCAATAAATAAATTAAAAATTATTTTTATTATTTCTAGTATCCAAACTATAATAGTAAATATTTTAATAATTTTAGTAATGTCTTCTTTTTTCTTTATTTTAGTATTTTTAACACCAATAATAATCAAAAATATTAATACTATTATTGATATTAAATGTTTTAAATTATATAATCCACATGCTGGATATATATCTGGTTTTGCAAAAAACATAATTCACTTCCTAAACTATAAATAAATATATATTTTCAAGATATTTTTCTCTAAATAAATTATTACTAATATATTTTCCACCCATATATTTGTAAAATTCATTCGAAGGATTACCTTCTAAACATCCGACAACAAATTTATTTATATTATTTTTTTTCATATCGTTTACAGCAAAATTAAATAATAATTTACCATATCCTTTTTTATGATATTCTTTAAGAACATATAAAGAATAAATTTCACCAGCGTTTTCATATTTATCACTAATGTAATCATAATAAATCCAACCAATAATTTTATTATTTAATTTTAATACATAATAGTTATCGTTATTATCTATCTTATTTATAATATTTTTAGCAGAATAATCTTCATTTAAATATAAAATTTCCAAAAATTCATTGTCAACAATTCCTTTATAAGTTGTATTCCAAACAACTGCTATATTATGAGCAAGTTCTTTAGCATCTTCTTTTTTTATTTTTTCTATTATCATAAAACCTCTTTTAAAATTTATTATAATTTTTTAAAAATTCTTCTAGTTCAATTTCATCAATAAAGATTTCTTCAAAAATATTATAAAGAGTATCTGTTGCATCATATTCTCCTATAGCATAACATTTTTTCCCTAATCCAAATGCTATTCCAGATTCTATATGTGCGGCTTTTCCTGCTGGTAAAACTAATAATAAATTTTTTGAATCTTTTTCTCCTTTCAAATCTTTTTGAAATAAATTTAAAACAATATCACTTTTTAAATCTAACGATTCAAATTCCTTTTGCTTTTCATCTGGTGTTTGGTTTTTATTGCCATATCCCCAATTATCTTCATTTTTCAAAAAACAATAATAAGATATTTTATATTTATCAAATAAATCACATATTTTAAGTATATTATCCTTATTTCTTGCTCTACCTGCTATAAAAAATTCATATTTATTATTCATATAATTAACTCCTTTAAAATTTATAATAGACTATATATAACTAACTATTATTTTTACCTTTTTTTAAAGTCCTACGAAACTCTAAAATTTTTTGTTTTTCTATTTCCATTTCAATTTTTTGTGTAACAATACCTTTTTTTGCATTTTCATAAATCTCAATTAATTTATCAACTCTATCACCATCATAAATACCAAGTTCTTCCATTTTAGCAATATTTATTTCACTATACTCTGCACCATTAAAATAATCTCTAATTTCTTTTGGTAAATGTACACTTTTAGTATAATAAAATTCTTTATCAAAAAGTGAATATCCAAAATTCCACAATTCAATTGTCCCATTTTTTATACTTCGTTTATAAAATGTACCAAGTGAATATCCCAAACACCAACCCATTAATTTATCTTCATCATATGTAATTTCTAATTTTTTATTGTTCATATAAACCCTCCAATTTTTTATATACTTTTATTATAAATTTCCAAATAATAGTTATTATATCATAACTTTTTAACGTAGTTTTAACAGGCAAACACATTCAACGTGATAAGTATTACCAAACATATCAAATGGTGTAATTTCTAAAACATCATAATGTTCTTTTAATATATTTAAATCTCTTGCTAAAGTAACTGGATCACAAGAAACATAAATAATTTTATTAGGTTTTATCTTAATTATATTATTAATACTATTACTATCCAAACCTGCCCTAGGTGGATCAACAATTACGATATCCGCTTTAAAATTATTTTTAGATAAAACAGTTCCTACATCACCACTAATAAAATCAATATTGTTAATATTATTTAATTTTTTATTAATTTGAGCATCTTTAACTGCTTCTTTATTTAATTCGATGCCTAATACTTTATTAGCCTTTTTAGAAACATACATACTAATTGTTCCAGTACCACAATATAAATCTAAAACATTTCCACCATCAACATATTCTAATACTTTATTATAAATATTAATCATTCCAATATTATTAACTTGAAAAAATGAAGTCGGTGAAATAATAAAATTTATATCATTAATATTTTCCTTAATATAACCATTCCCTTTAATAACTTTATTATTTACAATTATTGTATCAACATCAAGATTAATTTTATTAGTTATATTTCCATAAAAAACGATCATACTTTCTAAATTAGTTACTCTTATAACTATTTTATTTATTTTACTAACATCTACATTTTTTAATTCTGCAATTATTTTATTAATTTTATCATCAACTAATAAACATTTATCAATTTTAATAATATCATTAGTTTTCTTTTTAAAATAACCAATATCTTTGTTAACTTGCAAAGTTATTTTATTACGATAATTAAATTGCTTACTACCTACAATATTATTAACACATTCTAATCCACTAAATTTTTTAATTACTTCTTTAACTTTATTTTCTTTATATTTAAGTTGTTCTTCATAAGATAAATGCAACAAATCACAGCCACCACAATTGTCATAATATGGACATTTACTTTCCACTCGCAAAGGACTAACTTTTAAATATTTACTAACAATTCCTTCCATATAGTTCTTTTTTTCTTTAGTTATAATAATTTCAACTTCTTCACCAATCAAACTATTTTCGACAAAAATAGGCATATTATTTACTTTAGCTATACCTCTTCCAAAGTGATCTAAATTTTCAATTTTAACTACTAACTTTTTCATAATAATATTATATCACAAAAAATAGAATGCTTTTCATTCTATTTTAAATAACTTTTTAATAAAATTAATTATTGCTTTAAATATTGAAACAAAAATATTTTCTTTAACAATATCTGTATTTTGATTATCATTAGGAATATCCACAGTATTATTAGGTGAATCAACATTATCACTAGAATTACCTACAGATTCTTTTGTATAATTAACATTAATAACCTCATCTTTAGTAATAATACCAGTAACTGTATCTTTATCAGGTATATATCCAACTATTTTAGGACTAGTAAAACTGTAACTTGTATTTAATAATAATTCTTTATTAATCGAAGGGGCAATAGTTGTACCATTATGCAAATAATTGATAACTAATTTCTTATATTCAATATTTTCCGCTACTTTTGTATAACCATTTAAACCTTTAGTTTTCATAATATTAGGATAGTCTTTATAACTATAATTCATATCAACATTACCACTAATACCATTAACTTTACCTGAACTAGAATATTGCCATAACCCATATTTTTCACTAAAACTAACTGTTTTACTCCATTGTGCTATCCATTTATCATAGCTAGTTAAATCATTTAAAATTAGTTTATCTTTAAACCAAGAAGTAGAGGCATAAATAGAAACATAATACTTATTAGACTCTAATATATCGCAAAAAGTTTTAATAATAGGCGTTAATTTTGTCTTGCCAATAGTTGCTTGACTAGTAGGAGCATATGAAGAGTTACTTATATTGTGACTATCCTCAGTGTCAATAGCGATTGGATATTCGAATTTCTTACCTTTTAATATTGATAATACAAAATTAGCCTCAGATTTGGCTTCATCTATACTAGTTGCACAAGAATAATAATAAGCACCAACTGGTAAACCAATTTCTTTACATAATTTATAATTATTTTCAAAATATCTGTCAACATATTTCAATTTACTTTTATTATAAGTTGTATATCCACATCTAATTATAACAAAGTTTATACCACCATCTTTTATTTTTTTAAAATCAGATAAACTCAATTTTCCTTGCCATTCAGATATATCAATTCCTTTTAATTCCATATCAATTCTCCTCTCAAGATAAAATATGAAGAAAAATCAATATTGAAAAGTTAAAATAACTAAAAAAAGATACAAAAGTATCTTTAAAGCAAAAAAAAATTGGCAACTTGCTATTTTCGCTTACACTATCTTCGCCGTTAAAGAGCTTAACTTCTGTGTTCGAGATGGGAACAGGTGTATCCTCTTTGCTATCGTTACCAATCAAATATAGAGAAATAATTCTCTGAAAACATGGTAATTGTTTTTATCACATTTAGAAATAAATAAATGATTAAATCCTCG
>CALVYO010000054.1 GCA_944372275.1 uncultured Bacilli bacterium | reverse complement strand
CCAAGTACCCCAGTAGAACCAAGTGTACCAACAGGATTTGAAGTACCAAGTACCCCAGCAGAACCAAGTGTACCAACAGGATTCGAAGTGCCAAGTACTCTTACAACACCATCTTCAACTGAAACTGCAGGTGCAACAGAAACTCCAATATATGAAGTGCCTATTGCTCCAGTAACTGAAAATATACCAGTTATTGATCAACCAATAGAACCATCAACTAATGTTGGAAATACTAGTGTTGAGACATTTACAGCACCTACTAATAATATCCCAGAATCAACTGCTAATCAAACTATAAAAGCAGCAGTTCCAAATATGCGAGTAGCATTGAATACAATTAGAGAATGTGAAAATACATTAGAAAAATATGGATTTAATGTTGATGTGGAAGAAATAGATTTTGAAGATTCATATCAAGTTATATTTAAAATTGAAAAATAAGGTAATAATTACCTTTTTCTTTTGCTAAAAATGATATATAATATTAAATAATAAAATATTTTTAAATTGATGTTTAATCACAAATTAATTAAACATCAAAAAAATAAAAACTATTATTTTTATTAAATATAACATGGATAGATAAATATTTTATAATTTCAATATATATGATTTAGATTATTATAAAATATTATTAGGTGGTGATACATGTGGATAATAATATAAGAAAATTAAAAAAAATAATAGATAGTTCAAACAACATGGTTTTTTTTGGTGGTGCCGGAGTATCTACTGCTAGCGGTTTAAGAGATTTTAAGGGTGAAAATGGTTTATATAAAGAAAAATATAATAAACCAACTGAATATTATTTAAGTGCAAGCTGTTTTTATAAAGAACCTGAAATATTTTATAAGTTCTACAAAGAGAATATGAATACATTAAATGTTAAACCAAACTTAATTCATTTTTACTTAGCAGAACTAGAGCGTGTTGGAAAATTAAAAACAATCATAACTCAAAATATAGATGGACTACATCAAAAGGCTGGAAGTAAAAATGTTTTAGAAATACATGGAACAACCTATAAAAATCATTGTACTAAATGTGGAAAAGAATATAGTGCTGAATATGTATTTAATAGTCTTAACATTCCAAAGTGTATTTGTGGAGGTATTATTAAACCTGATGTTATACTATATGGAGAAATGCTTCCAGAAGAATATTTGCTTGCTGTTTCATATATTTATGATGCTGAAACATTAATAGTTGCTGGTACTTCATTAACTGTTGAACCTGCTTGTAGTTTAATAAAATTATTTAATGGTAAAAATTTAGTTATTATTAATGATACACCTACACAGTATGATAATATTGCTACTTTGGTTATTCATGAAAAAATAGAGTATGTTATTAAAAATATTACAAAGGAGGTACCTAATGGGAAGATATAGAATATTAACGGGAAGTATTGTATCTGATACTATTTTATCTAATCATGATTTGATAATAAACCCTACTAATCCTCAAATGGTAGCAGGAGCAGGGGTTAGCGGTGAAATATTTAAGAAAGCGGGAGTTGACATTTTAGAAAATTATACACAATCTCACTATAATATTCATTACTTTTCCGACAATTACAAAATTGAAAATATTATGAAAGTTGGAGATATTAGAATAACGCCTGGTTTTGGTCTAGGTATGGATATAATGTTTGTCCAAGGCCCTAAATATTGGGAATATGATAATGCAACTCAAGTTTTATTTGATGTATATAACAAAATACTGAAAGAAGCACTAAAAAGAGGTTATAAAAATATATTACTTCCTAGTTTGGGTACTGGAGAATATGGATTTGAGCATTCAGAAATTGGGAAAGAAGTTACTAAAATATTAGAAGAGTTTACAAAATATAATGACATTAATGTTGACTTAGTGATATTTAAAGAGATGGATAGAATTTATTATTAGCAAGGAAACATAAAGGTGTTTTTTACTATACGAAAAATGATAAAATATTATTTGGATGGATTTTTTTAATAAGGTTTAGTATTAATATTGTATTGTCTTATTTAATAGTTCGTGACTTTTATTGTGTATTTTTAATATACCATTAAAATATTATTAATATTTTGAAGTTAGAAAGGATGTGATGTTGATGTTTGAATTAGTATCTAAATATAAACCGAGTGGTGATCAACCAGAAGCAATAAAAGAGTTAGTAGATGGTATAAATAATAAAAAAAAATATCAAGTTTTATTAGGCGCTACAGGGACAGGTAAAACTTTTACAATTGCTAATGTTATTAAAGAAGTAAATAAACCTACTTTAGTTTTAGCCCATAATAAAACCTTAGCAGGACAATTATATGCTGAATTAAAAGAATTATTTCCTAATAATAAAGTTGAATATTTTGTATCTTATTATGATTATTATCAACCAGAAGCATATGTTGCTAAAACGGATACTTATATTGAAAAAGATGCATCTATTAATGATGAAATAGATGAGTTAAGACACTCTGCTACATCTTCTTTATTAAATAGAAGAGATGTTATTGTAGTGGCATCTGTTTCTTGTATATATGGTATTGGTGAAAAAGAAGAATATAAAAATAAAATGTTAACTTTAAATGTTGGCGACAATGTTGAAAGAAACGATATCTTAGAAAAATTAGTTGAAATGTTATATGAAAGAAACAATTTAGATTTAAAAAGAGGTTCATTTCGTGTAAGAGGAGATATATTAGAAGTTGTTCCTATAAATCAGCACAATCATGCTATTAGAATTGAATTTTTTGGTGATGAAATAGATAAAATATTAGAAGTAGATATATTAACTAATAAAGTAATTAATAATAAAAAATCTATTTCTATTTTCCCTGCTAGCCATTTTGTAACTAGTGAAGATAAGTTAAAAATTGCTATTAAAAACATAAGAGAAGAATTAGAGCAACAATTAGAAAAATTTAAAAGTGAAAATAAATTATTGGAATATCAAAGATTACAAGAACGAACTAATTACGATTTAGAAATGTTAGAAGAAACAGGATTTTGTAGAGGAGTTGAGAATTATTCTAGACATATTGCTTTAAAAGAACCAGGTGCAACCCCTACTACATTAATTGATTTTTTTGATAAAGATTTTTTATTAGTAGTCGATGAATCACATGTTACATTGCCTCAAGTAAGAGGTATGTATAATGGTGATCGGGCTAGAAAAGAAGTTTTAGTTAATTATGGTTTTAGATTACCTAGTGCATTAGATAATCGACCTTTAAAATTCGATGAATTTGAATCTAAAATAAATCAAGTTATTTGTGTATCAGCGACACCTGGAGATTATGAATTAGAAAAGACAAATTATAAGTTTGTAGAACAGATAATTAGACCAACAGGACTTTTAGATCCAATTATAGAAGTAAGAAAATCAAAAAATCAAATAGATGATTTAGTAAATGAAATAAATAATCAAATTAATAAAAATGAACGAACATTAATTACTACTCTAACTATAAGAATGGCTGAAGAACTAACTAATTATTTAAAGAAAATAGATATTAAAGTAGCCTATTTACACACGGAAGTTAAAACATTAGAAAGATTAAGAATAATTAATGATTTAAGAAAAGGTAAATACGATGTTTTAGTTGGTATTAACTTATTAAGAGAAGGATTAGATATACCAGAAGTAAGTTTAGTTGCTATATTAGATGCTGATAAACAAGGATTTTTAAGAAGTGAAAGAAGTTTAATTCAAACAATAGGTCGTGCTGCTAGAAACGCGAATGGTAAGGTTATTATGTATGCTGATACTATTAGTGAATCGATGGACAAGGCAATTAAGGAAACTAATAGAAGAAGAAAAATACAAGAAGAATATAATACAAAACATAATATAATACCTAAAACAATTATTAAAGAAATAAGAGAAGTTGTTACAAATAATAAAGATATTGAAAAAGAGCAAACTAAATTAAGTAAGAAAGACAAACAAAAATTAATGATTGATATTGAAAGAGAAATGAAAGAAGCAGCTAAAAACTTAGATTTTGAAAGAGCAATGGAATTAAGAGATATATTATTTGAATATAAAAGTTCTGACTAATTTAAAGTATATATACCGACTAATTTAAAATGTATATATTGACTTTTTTAAAATTGTATTATAAAATTATATAGGGTGATGAAAATGTATTCAAGAGAAGCGGAATATATGATTAATGAAATAAATAAAACTTTTCCTGTTCTTTTAGTTACAGGTCCAAGGCAGGTTGGCAAAACAACTTTATTGTTAAGTTTAAAACCAAAAAATATGGAATATATTACTTTAGATGATGAAGTTTTAAGAACTCAAGCTCAAGAAGATCCTAAATTATTTTTAGAAGAACATCCTGCCCCTTTATTAATAGATGAGGTTCAGTACGCACCACGATTATTTTCATATATAAAAATCAATGTTGATAAAGAAAAAAAAAATGGTATGTATTGGTTAACTGGATCACAACAATTTCATTTAATGAATAATGTTAGTGAATCATTAGCAGGACGTGTTGGGATAATAAATTTAAATAGTTTTACTTATTCAGAAATAAAAAAAGTAAAAAATAAAAAGTTATTTGATCCAGTCGAAATAAAAAATATTTCTAAAATTAATGTTAATTCTATATTTGAAATTATATTTAAAGGTGGAATGCCAAGATTATATACTGAAAAAGAAATATCTCTACCTTTATATTTTCAGGGATATATCGATACTTATATTTCACGTGATGTGAAAATGTTAACTCAAGTTGGTAATGAATTTTCATTTCGTAAGTTTATTGTTAGTGTTGCTTCTAAAACTGGTGAGCAACTTAATTATACAGCATTAGCTAACGATGCTGGCGTTAGCGTACCTACTGCAATAAATTGGTTATCTATTCTTACAACTTCTGGTTTAGTTTATTTATTAGAGCCATATATGTCATCGTCATTAAAAAGATTAACTCACACTCCTAAAATAATTTTTATGGATACGGGATTAGCTTGTTATTTAGCAGGATTTAGTAGTGCTAAAGAATTACAAATGAGTTCTAGTTCGGGACATTATTTAGAAACCTTTATAATTAGTGAAATAGTTAAATCTTATAATGCTAAAGGTATTAGACCGAATATATCATATTATCGTGATAAAGAAAAAAATGAAATTGATTTATTGTTTTATAAAAATAACAAATTATATCCTTTCGAAATAAAAAAAACTGCCTTGCCAACTAAAGAAATGATTAAAAATTTTAAAAAGTTAGAAAAACAACAAATTGGTCAAGGAGGAATTATTTGTTTTTATGATAATTTAACTAAATTAGATCAAGACAACTATATAATACCAATATCATCAGTTATTAATAACCATTAGAAAAATGAATTTTGATTAAAATATATTGGAATTTTGTGATATAATTTATTATAGAGAGGAATGATAAAATGAATCCAGTGTTATTAGATTTGGGTGTTATAAAAATTTATTGGTATTCTATAATGATATTATTAGGTGTATTTGTAGGAGGATCTTTAATAATTAAAGAAGCAAAAAAATTTAAAATACCTGAAGATTATATAGTTAATTTAATTTTATATACTCTTATATTTGGTATTATAGGGGCTAGGTTATATTATGTGGCTTTTGAATGGCAATATTATAGTAAACATCTACTTGATATATTTAAAATATGGGAAGGTGGCTTAGCTATTCACGGAGGTATTTTATTTGGCTTAATAGTTATAATTATTTATACTAAAAAATATAAAGTTAATACATTTAGAATGCTAGATATGATAGTAGTAGGATTATTGATAGGTCAAGCAATAGGTAGATGGGGTAACTTCTTTAATGGTGAAGCCCACGGACCTGCTACAACATTAAGTTATCTACAATCATTACATATACCTAATTTTATAATTGAAGGTATGAAAATAAATGGTACCTATTATCAACCAACATTTTTATATGAATCAATTTGGTGTTTAATTGGATTTATCTTATTATTATTATTCAGAAGATGGAAATATTGTAAAATTGGTCAAGTAACAGCTTTATATTTAGTATGGTATGGTATAGGAAGATACGTAATTGAAGGTTTAAGAACAGATAGTTTAATGCTATTTGACTTTAAAGTTGCTCAAATAGTTTCGATGGCTTTAATCATTATAGGATTAATAATATTATTGGTTAAAGCAAGAGGATCAATATTTAATAATCAATACAATGATAAGGAGAATCTTGATGAAGTACGATTTTGATTGTATTGTAGTCGGTTCTGGTATTGCTGGAATGACGGCTGCAATTTATTTAAAAAGGTCTAATGTAAATGTATTAATATTAGATAATGATGCTCCTGGTGGTTTATTAAATAAAATAAGTGTCATAGAAAACTATCCAGGGTTTGATAAAATATCAGGCCCTGATTTAGCCTATAAAATATATGAACAAGTTAATAAATTAGGTATAGAAATAAGATATGGTAAAGTATTAGATATAAATGATCATATTGTTAAAACAGATATAGAAGAAATATCTACTAATAAAGTTGTTATAGCAATTGGTCGTAAAGCCCGTAAACTAGATAATACTAACGATATTAAAAATATAAGTTATTGTGCTCTATGTGATGGTAATTTATATAAGGATAAAGTAGTTGCTATAGTAGGTTATAGTAATTCCGCTTTAGAAGAAGCAATTTATTTATCAGATATATGTAAAAAAGTTATTATTATAGGACGAGGTTCTAAATTTAAAGGTGAAGATAGTTTAGTCGATAAAATTAAACAAATTAACAATATTGAAATATGTCTTAATTGTGTAATAGAAACACTTAATAAAGAAAATGAATTATTAACCGAAATTGTTACCAATAAAGGCTCATTTAAAGTAGATGGTATGTTTGTTTCAATAGGCTACGAACCAAATATTAACTTTTTAGATGCACTTAATAAAGATAATGGATATATAGTAGTTGATAATAAAATGAAAACTAATATCGATTATATATTTGCTTGTGGTGATATAATTAAAAAAGATATATATCAATTAACAACTGCTGTTGGTGAAGCGACTATTGCTGCAATTAATGTTAAAAAAGAATTAAGAAATTAAATTCTTTTTTTGTAATTTAATACTAGACAAAAATTAAAAAATAATGTATACTTTAGGTAGAAAGGTAGTTGATAAAGATATGAAGAAAATAACAAATAGCAAAAATGGGGGGGGGGGCATTTACTAAATAATGCCTTTACTTTAATTGAGTTACTAGCAGTAATAATTATACTTGCTATAGTAGCACTTATTGCAACCCCAATAATATTAGATGTAGTAGAAGATGCAAGAATATCTGCTGGTAAGTCTGAGGCTCAAATGATATTAGGGGGAATAAATAACTATTGTGCAACCGAAGATGTAAAATATCAATTGGACAATAATTATACAAAAATATGTACATCAGATATGGATATAAATGATGTACCAACAATGGTAAATTTAGGAAATGCCGATATTATAAGTATAAACTATAATGGATCAAAATTAACAGAATTAGTAATTGAAAGTAATAATCATAAATTTACACTATGTTCAAATGGACAATTTGCAATGGATGATGAAGAATGTCCAAAATTTCCAGCATCATTAATTTCATTATTATTAGAACAATATTCTGAAGATAATACAACAGGATTACTAAAAGATAGTACAAATCCTAATTTGTATTATTACAAAGGAACAAATGAACAAGTAGCAAATAATTTCTTGTGGTATGGCGGACATCAATGGAGAGTGTTAGAATTTGATGAAGCAGCTAATACATTAACGCTAATAACCCAACAACCATTAACGGCAATCTATCCAGCAAATGCTGTATGGAAAAGTGAAGAATCATATAACAATAGTTATATAAACAAATGGTTAAATGACTATTTTTGGGAAAGTTTAGATAGTAGTATTCAAAATAATATATTAGATAGTACATTTAATATAGGGATATATGGAGAAACAGCAGAAGAACAAAATATAAAAGAAATAACAACAACGAAAAAAGTGGGATTATTAGATGTAGAACAGTATTTGAGAGCAGGTGATGGTACATCTGCGGTAGATTCATTTTTAGATATTAAAGATTGGTGGGGGTTAGGGAATAGATCTAGTTCGTCTTATCTTCACCATATCGACTACGAAGGCGAGCTCTACGACAATCCCATTTGGAATACGTACGGCGTCCGTGCAGTTATAAAAATTTCTGATATAACCATCACCGGAGGGGATGGTACTCTTGCAAGTAATTAGATAGTGTATAATCTAGTGTGTAAATAAAAAAACATACTAGATTTTTATTTGTGGAAAAAAGGAGAGGATAAGAGA
>CALVYO010000053.1 GCA_944372275.1 uncultured Bacilli bacterium | reverse complement strand
TAGCAGGATTATCATATTTACAAATACCATATAAAGAATGGGTAAAATATATTTATAAATATGTATTAGTCATTTTTGGTGTTGTAATTGTTATTTCTATTATTGCTAATATGATGATTTAAACTGAATTAATTTCAGTTTTTTTCTTGTTTAAAATTTATAAAAAAGGTATAATAATATTAAGGTGATGGTATGGCATATATTGAAGTTAAAAATATTAGCAAAACTTATAAAATGGGGGAAGTATTAATTAAAGCAATTGAAGATATATCATTTGAAATTGAAAAGGGGGAATTAGTTGTTATATTAGGCCCTTCTGGGGCTGGAAAAACGACTGTTTTAAATATTTTAGGTGGTATGGATACAACTGATACTGGAAGTATTATAATTGATGGTAAAGATATATCAAAGTATAATAAAAAACAATTAACAAATTACCGAAGATATGATATCGGTTTCGTTTTTCAGTTTTATAATTTAGTAGGCAATTTAACAGCATTAGAAAATGTTTCTTTAGCTAGTCAAATTTGTAAAAATCCTAAAGATAGTGAAGAAACTTTGAAAAGTGTTGGTTTGGAAGATCGAATCAATCATTTTCCTGCTCAATTATCGGGTGGGGAACAACAAAGAGTTAGTATTGCTCGCGCTTTAGCTAAAAATCCTAAGTTATTATTGTGTGATGAACCAACTGGTGCTTTAGATTCAAAAACTGGTAAATTAATATTAGAGTTATTACAAAAAACTTGCCATAAATCTAAAATGACAACTATTATAATTACTCATAATGCGATTATATCTGACATTGCTGATAAAGTAATTAAAATAAAAAATGGTACTGTTAAAGATATTATTATTAATGAGCATCCTAAATTAGTTGAGGAGATTGATTGGTAATGATATTTAAAAATAGTTTAAGAAAAATTAAAAAATCACTAGGAAGATTTTTATCATTAATTTTTATTGTAATGTTGGGAAGCGCTTTTTTTTCTGGTATAAGAGAAGCTGCAACTGACATGATAAAAACAATGGATGAATATTATGATGAAACCTCTTTAATGGATTATAAAATAATAAGTACAATGGGACTAACTGCTGGTGATGTTGAATCGATTAAAGAAATATCCTCAGATTTAATAGTTGTGTCATCTTATTCGTTTGATATTTTATTAAATGGTGATGTAACAAGGATTCATGCAATTACTGAAGTTAATAAAGTTAATTTAGTAAGCGGTAGTATGCCTAATAATAATGAATGTTTAGTTGAAGATGGCACTTATAATATAGGTGATAAAATAGTAATTGATAGTGATAATTTAAAGGTTAAAGAATACACAGTATCTGGTACAGTTACAAGTTCATTATATACTTATAAATCAAAAGGAATATCCAATATTGGCGATGGTAAATTAGATACATTTATTTATGTTCCTATCGATAATTTTGATATCGAATATTATACAGAAATTTATATAATCGATAAAAATAGTATCGATAAAACTTCTTATTTAGAAGATTATAAAGAAGTGATTAATACCTTAGAAAATAGATTAAAAGAATTAAAGCCAATTAGAGAGACAATTCGTTATGAAGAAATTTTAAAAGAGGCTATGGATATTATTAATGAAGCCGAAGAAAAATTATTAAATGAAAAAGAAACGAATGGTAAAAAATTAGAAGATGCTTTAAAAGAACTAGATGAAAATAAACAAAAAATTGAAGATGGTTATGATGAATTAGATAATGGTAAAAAAGAATTAGATAAAACTAATAAAGAGATGGAACGAACATTCAATGACGCTAATAGTAAATTAGAAAACGCTAAAAAAGAATATAATAATGCTTTAAAAAAATATAATTTAAAAGAAAGTGAATTAGAATCTAATTTAAATTTATTAACTGAACAAATTAATAATTTAAATAATTTATTAAATTCATTAGATCCAAGTAGTGAAGAATACCTAACTTATAGTGCGCAATTAAAAATATTAGAAGAAAATAAAACTAATTTAGAATTGTTAATAAATACCAAAGAAGAATTAACAAAACAAGAAGAAGAATTAAATAAGAATATCGATTTATGGAATACTGAATTTACTAAACAAGCAAGTATTATAAATGAAAAATATGATGAATTAGATGAAGCTTCAAAAGAATTAGAAGAGGGTTATAAAGAATATGAAGAAAATTATAACAAATATATTGAAGAAATAACTAAAGCAGAAAATGAAATAAACGATGCTAAAGAAGAATTAAACAATATTGAAAAACCTAAATGGTATTTGTTATCAAGAGAAGATAATAGTGGTTATACTAATTTTTATGAAAGTGCAGTTAAAATAGATGCGATTGCTGCAGTATTTCCAATATTTTTTATGTTAGTTGTATTTTTAATGAGTTTAAATACGATGACAAGAATGATCGAAGAAGAACGTGGCGAAATTGGAACTTTTGTATCTTTAGGAATCAATAAATTTAAAATTGTTTTGAGTTATTTATTTTATGTTTTAATCGCAACTTCAATAGGTTTATCTTTTGGATTATTAATTGGTTATACTTATGTACCACATATATTATATAGTGTTTATAAAGCTAACTTTGTCATACCTGAATTAAAAACTTATGCTGAAGTTATACCTTGTGTTTCAATTATTTTAGTAACAATATCTTTGATGGTTGTTGTAACATTATTAACAGTTTTAAAAAATTTTAAATATGTTCCGGCCACTTTACTAAGACCAGAAGCTCCAAAAAAAGGTAAAAAAGTATTGTTAGAAAAAATTAAATTTATTTGGAAAAGATTATCGTTTATCTGGAAGGTTACAATAAGAAATTTGTTTAGATATAAAAAAAGAATTATTATGACTTTATTAGGTATATCAGGATGTACAGCTTTATTATTAACAGGTTTTGGAATAAGAGATAGTGTTAGTTCGTTAGTTAGTTTACAATATGATAAAATTCATTTATATGATACAATGCTTATTTTAAATGATGAACAAACTACTATTAATGAAGATATAAATAAAGTATTAAATGATAATAATATAAATAATTTATTATATACCCATATGGAAATATTTACTTTTAATGCTGATAATAAAAATATTGATACTTATTTATTAGCGTTTAATGATTTATCATTAGTTGATAATTATATTAAAATAAATGATTTAAATGGCAATAATCTAGAACTATCTGATAATGGCGTTATCATTACTTCTAAAATGGCCGAATTATTAGATGCTTCCGTAGGTAAGTCAATTAGTATTCGAAACAGTGAAAATGAATTATTTATTTTAAAAGTTGAAGGTATATGTGAAAATTATGTTAATAGTTACATTTATATGAGTAGTAATTATTATAATAAAATATTTAATGAAATAACTTATAATACGATTATTACAAATGTTTCTGAATCTTTAGCAGAAACGTTGATGGATACCGAATATTTTAGTAATATTCAATTTACAACAGATAGTTTAGATGTGTTTAATGACATTATAAGTGGTATGAATAATATAGTTTATTTAATTATTATTTCGTCTAGTTTATTAACAATTATTGTTTTATATAATTTAACGACAATAAATATTAATGAAAGAAAAAGAGAAATTGCTACTTTAAAAGTATTAGGTTTTAAAGATAGGGAAGTATCAACTTATGTTTATCGAGAAACTTTAATATTAACTTCGATGGGAATAATAATTGGCTTAGTTTTAGGAGTCATTTTAAATAATTTTGTTTTAACTATAGCAGAAACAGATGAAATATTATTTGTTAAAAATATTCATAAATTAAGTTTTGTCTATACATTTTTAATTATGATATTCTTTACAGTTTTAGTTCAAGTAGTAACGCATTTTTCACTTAAAAAAATAGATATGATCGAGTCATTGAAATCTGTTGAATAGAAGATTAAATATCTTCTTTTTTGTATAATATCCAAGTAAAGGAGAATATTTATGCAAAATGAAATTTTGAATCAAATTATTAAATTAGAAGACTATAAATTGTTTGAAAAGATTGTACCTGAGATAAAAGCTATTTTTAGAAAAATTGGTATAGATAGTAATAATAAATATTTGTATTATGAAAGAAAGAAAAATGGTACTAGTATACTAGAAATTCAATTATTAAATGGAAATAAAAATGATGTATCAAATTATATGGTTTTTGGTTGCAGGTCATTAATAGATAGTACATTTACGAATAAAAGCGTATGCTGTGATATTTATTTACATGCTGATGCTAAATCGGGTAATTATGCTCAAAATATACTTAATGTAATATCAAAACAAATTATTGAATTTTTTGAATATATTGAGAATGATTTATGCATAAAAAATGAATTAACCAAAGAGATATCTTTTTTAATTCCACTTAATCAAGAGAAAATGATTAGTTCTAGTGATGACAAAAAAATATAAAAGCAAAAATTTTAAATATTTTTAGAAAAAAGTAGTGTAATATTTATTTAAAAAATGGTTTAATTAATAAATATAAAAGTAATATTACTATTAAAAATAATAATATAGGTAAAAGGATATAATTATTTTTAAATAAAATTATAATTAAATAAGTTAATCCTATAATAATTAAACTTAACAAAGAAGAATATAAAATAATATAAGGTATTCTTTTAGTTAAGTTTTTCTTTTTATCAAATGCTTTGTCATATATTAATTCAATAATTATATTTATTACAACTTCTAATCCTTCAAATATTTCCATAATTAATTCTCCTTGCTTAATACTTAAATATATTATATAATATTTTTAAAGATAAAGGTGATTAAATTGAAAAAATTAAAAGTAATTGTTGAAAGATGTCCACAAAATCATAAATGTCCAGCAGTTAAAATATGTCCTGTTAATGATTTATCACAAAAAGAATTTAATGCTCCAAAAGTAAATTATAATAAGTGTATTAAATGTGGTAAATGTTCTAATTTTTGTCCTAAAAAGGCATTAGTATTAGATGAAAGTAATAACGATTAAAGAACCTTTTGCAACACTTATTATGAATAAAGTAAAACATATTGAAACAAGAAGTTGGAAAACAAATTATAGAGGAGAAATATATATACAAGCATCAATATCTAAAATAAAAAAAGAAGTATTTGAAAGAAAAGAATTAGTTAATTTATTTAGAAATTTAGATATGCATTATGGATATATAATTTGTAGAGCATATTTAAAAGATTGTGTTTATATGGATGATGAATTTATTAAAAATGTAAATTATCAAGAACTTATATGCGGTTATTATGAAATAGGTAGATATGCTTGGATATTAGATGATATACAACTAATTAATCCTATTAAAGTAAAAGGTAAACTAGGTATATGGAATTATGAAGGAGATATAAAATGATAGTAAATTATTCAGAACAAAAAATTATAACTGGGGAAAAATCAATATTTTTAGCGGGGCCAACCCCTAGAGATAAAAATACAATTTCTTGGCGAAACGAAGCAATTAAAATATTAGAAAAATTAGGATTTGATGGAATTGTTTATGTTCCGGAATATTCAACTTGGAAACCAAAAGCAGATTATGTTGATCAAGCAATGTGGGAAAGAGATGGTTTAAGTAATGCTACTATAATTGTTTTTTGGATACCTAGACATTTACCTAATATGCCGGCTTTTACAACAAATGTCGAATTTGGGTATTGGTTACATAGTGGTAAGATAATTTATGGTAGACCTAATGAAGCTGAAAAAATAAAATATTTAGATTGGTTATATAAATTAGATTATAATGAAGAACCGGTTGATTCGTTAGAAGAATTATTAAAAATATGTGTAAATAAAATAAATAATAATAAAATAAATATGAAAAATATGATATACTAATTATAGGTGATAATATGAAAGATGTTAATATATTAAAAAATAATGGTGTAAATGTAGAAAAAAGTTTAGAGTTATTTGGTGATATGGATACTTATAATGAAACATTAGAAACTTTTTTGGGTGAAATTGATGAAAAAATAAATAGTATTAAAAAATATAAGGAAATTGCTGATATGGCTAATTATGCTATATTGGTTCATTCTTTAAAAAGTGATGCTAAATATTTTGGCTTTGATAAATTAGCAGAATTATCTTATAACCATGAATTAGAAAGTAAGGCTAATCATATTTATTATGTTTATGATCATTTTGATGAATTAATGAACGAAACAGATAGAATATTAAATATTGTAAGACAGTATTTTGGTAAAGAAACAGTAAAAAAAGAAGAAATTAATGTTGTTAAAGATAAAACAATATTAGTAGTAGATGATTCTGAAGTGATAAGTAGTTTTATTAAAAAAATATTTAATAATGAATTTAATGTTGTTGTTGCTAAAGATGGTATGGAAGCAATAAATCAGTTAAATAATGATAAATTAGTTGGTATGTTATTAGATTTAAATATGCCAAATGTTAATGGCTTTGTTGTGCTAGAATACATGAAAAGAAATAATTTGTTAGAAAAAATACCAGTTGCTATAATAACCGGTGTCGGTAATGATGATGTTGTTAAAAAATCTTTTGACTATAAAATAGTCGATGTTTTAAGGAAACCATTTAATGAGAGGGATATTAGAAAAGTAGTTGAAAGAATTATAAATTCTTAAAGTACACATATTTAAAAGTATAAGGAGTAGTATATGGAAAAATGATTGAAAAATAAGAGAAAAAGTTTTAAATTTATAATGTCTGGTTTTACGCTAATAGAATTATTAGCAGTTATTATTATATTAGCGATAGTAGCACTTATTGCAACTCCAATCATATTAGATGTAGTAGAAGATGCGAGAATATCTACTGGTAAGTCAGAAGCCCAAATGATATTAGGTGGAATAAATAACTATTGTGCTACAGAAGATATAAAATATCAATTGGACAATAATTATACAAAAATATGTACAACAAGTTTAGATGCCAATAAAGTAAAAGAAATGGTAAATTTAGGCAATGCTGAATAATGAGCATAAACTATGATGGTACTAAATTAACAGAATTAGTTATAGAAAGTAATAATCATACCTTTACATTATGTCCAAATAGTCAATTTGCAATGGATGATGAAGGTTGTCCTAGAGATCCTAATTCATTAATAACTAAGTTATTATCACAATATAATGAAGATAATACAACTGGGTTAGTAAAAGATAATATTAATGAAAATTTATACTATTATACAGGAACAAATGAACAAGTCTCAAATAACTTCTTATGGTATGGTGGACATCAATGGCGAGTAATAGAATTTGATATTTCTACTAATACATTAACTTTGATAACGCAACAACCATTGACATCAATTCAACCTGCAGAAACAGTATGGACAAATGAAGAAGAATATAATAATAGTTATATAAATGCTTGGTTAAATGACTATTTTTGGAATAGCCTAGATAATAGCATTCAAGTTAATATTAAAGATATAACTTTTAATGTGGGAACTAATTCTGAATTCAGGGTACACTCATTACTTTAATAGTTTGTCTTCATCACTTGGTGTTCGTCCAGTCATATATTTAAAATCTGGTTTGGAAGCTTTAGATTTTATTGGTGGTAATGGAACAGCGCAATCACCATATTTATTACAATAAAAATATTTAAAAAAGTAATAAGAAAAAATTATTAGATATGAAGTATAAAATTTAATTGAATTTTGTCCTTATAAATAAGCAAAAATAATTTACTTTTTTGCTTATTTTTGATATTATTATTAAGGTGGTTATTATGTTATATAGTTCTATTGATAATAGTAAAATAAAAGATTTAAAAAAATTACATAATAAAAAATATCGGGATAAAAAAGGATTATTTTTAGTTGAAGGAAGACATTTGGTTTTAGAAGCTTATAAAACAGGTTATTTAAAGGAATTGTTATTAGAAGAAAATGAAATACTTCCTTTAGATGTTATGACTTACTATATGACTAATAATGTTAAGAATTATTTAAGTGAATTAGAAACACCAACTAATGTAATAGGTGTTTGTGAAAAAAAAGAAGGGATAATTAAAGGTAATCGCATTGTTTATTTAGATTGTATACAAGATCCTGGTAATCTAGGTACAATTATTAGAAGCTGTGTTGCTTTTAATGTTGATACATTAGTTTTAAGTAGAGATTGTGTTGATTTATATAATTCCAAAGTAATTAGGGCAAGTCAAGGATTAGTATTTCATTTAAATATTGTTATAGCAGACATAAATGAATTTGGTCCAAAATTAAAAGATGAAAATTATAAAATATATGGAACAAAAGTGACTCATGGGAAAAGTTTAAAAACTATTGAAAAAGTTTCTAAATTTGTTATAATAATGGGCAATGA
>CALVYO010000052.1 GCA_944372275.1 uncultured Bacilli bacterium | reverse complement strand
AATGTTACCGTTGCATTTATGAACTTTAATGGTTACAACTACGAAGATGCGGTTATTTTAAATGAAAGATTAGTAGCTGATGATGTTTATACATCTATCCATATTGAAGATTACCAAATTGAATGTCGTGATACTAAATTAGGTCCTGAAGAGTTTACAAGAGATATTCCAAATATTGGTGAAGATGCTCGTAAAAACTTAGATGAAAATGGTATTATCAGAATTGGTACTGAAGTACACGATGATGATATTTTAGTTGGTAAAGTAACACCAAAAGGAATGGCAGAATTAACTAGTGAAGAAAAATTACTACATGCTATTTTTGGTGAAAAAACTAGAGAAGTAAGAGATACATCATTAAGAGTACCTCATGGTGGTGAAGGAATAGTACACGATGTAAAAATATTTACTAAAGAAGATTCTGATGAATTAGGTGCAGGTGTATCTAAAATCGTTCGTGTTTATATTGCTCAAAAACGTAAAATATCAATCGGTGATAAAATGGCTGGACGTCACGGTAATAAAGGTGTTATTTCATTAATATTACCACAAGAAGATATGCCATATATGGCTGATGGAACTCCAATCGATATCTTACTTAACCCATTAGGTGTACCATCCCGTATGAATATTGGGCAAATTTTAGAAATGCATTTAGGTGCTGCAGCTAAAGAATTAAATATTCATGTTATGACACCAGCATTTGATGGTGCTACTAGAGAAGAAATTATCGACGCTTTAAAAGAGGCTAAATTATCCGAAGATGGTAAAATGGTTTTATATGATGGAAGAACTGGTGAACCATTTGATAATAGAATATCAGTTGGTGTTATGTATATGATTAAACTACACCATATGGTAGATGATAAATTACACGCAAGATCTACTGGTCCATACTCATTAGTAACACAACAACCATTAGGTGGTAAAGCACAATTTGGTGGCCAAAGATTTGGAGAAATGGAAGTTTGGGCATTGTATGCTTATGGTGCTGCTCACGTATTACAAGAAATGATGACTATTAAATCAGATGATGTTGTAGGTCGTGTTAAGGTATACGAAGCATTAGTCAAAGGAACACCACTCCCACCAAGCAGTGTACCAGAAAGCTTTAGAGTATTAATTAAAGAATTCCAAGCTTTAGGATTAGATATTAGTGTTTTATCTGAAAATGGAAAATTATTTGATATGAAAGAAGTAGAAGCAATGGATCAAGATGGTTTTGCAAGTGTTGAAGATTTTGAAAATAGTATTCAACCAATTAAAGAAAATAACGAAGAAAATTTAGAAGATTCAGATGAAGAAACAGATGAATTTGATGAAGAATCTGAAGAAGATTTTGGTGAAGAATCTGAAGAAGATTTTGATGATGAAGAATTTGAAGAAAAAACTGAAGATAAGGAGGCTATGTAATGAATATTAATGAATTTGAAGGATTAAAAATTTCGATAGCTTCTCCTGAAAAAATTCGTTCTTGGTCTTATGGTGAAGTTAAAAAAGCTGAAACAATCAACTATCGTACTTTAAAACCAGAAAGAGATGGATTATTTTGTGAAAAAATATTTGGACCAACTAAAGACTTTGAATGTTCTTGTGGGAAATATAAAAGATTAAGATATAAAAATATTGTCTGTGATCGATGTGGAGTTGAAGTTACTCGTAGTAAAGTCAGAAGAGAAAGAATGGGACATATTGAGTTAGCAACTCCTTGTTCTCATATTTGGTTTTTTAAAGGTGTACCTTCTAGAATTGGATTAGTTCTAGATATGTCACCTAGAGACTTAGAAGAAGTATTATATTTCGTATCATATGTTGTTTTAGATCCAGGACCAGCTCCTTTAGAAAAAAAACAAACGATTTCTGATAAAGAATATCGTGCATACTATGAAAAATATGGTAGTGCTTTTAGAGTTGGTATGGGTGCTGAAGCAATTAAGGAATTGCTAGAACAAGTAAACTTAGAAGAAGAAGTAAAGACAATTAAAGAAGAAATTGAAAGTATTAAAGATTCAACTAGTCAAAAAAGAATTAGATTAATTAAAAGATTAGATGTTTTAAATGCTTTCTTAGAATCAGGCAATAGGCCTGAATGGATGATATTAGAAGCGTTACCTGTTATTCCACCTGAATTGAGACCAATGATTCAATTAGATGGTGGTAGATTTGCAACCTCTGATTTAAATGATTTATATAGAAGAGTTATCAATCGTAATAATCGTCTTAAAAAATTGATGGAATTAGGTGCTCCTTCAATTATCATTCAAAATGAAAAACGTATGCTTCAAGAAGCAGTAGATGCTTTATTTGATAATGGTAGACGTGGAAGAAATATAACCGGTGCTGGTAATAGACCTTTAAAATCTTTAGCAAGTATGTTAAAAGGTAAACAAGGTAGATTTAGACAAAACTTATTAGGTAAACGTGTCGATTACTCTGGTCGTTCAGTTATCGTAGTAGGTCCATCACTTAAAATGTACGAATGTGGCATTCCAAAAGAAATGGCTTTGGAATTATTCAAACCACACGTTATTCACGGCTTAGTTACTAAAGAAATAGCATCAAACATCAAAGCAGCTAAAAAAATGATTGAAAACCAAGATGAAAGAGTATGGGATATTGTCGAAGAAGTTATCGCTGAACATCCAGTTATGTTAAACCGTGCTCCAACATTACATAGATTAGGTATTCAAGCATTCCAACCTAAATTAATCGAAGGTAGAAGTATCAGATTACATCCATTAGTTTGTGCGGCATTTAATGCTGACTTCGATGGTGACCAAATGGCTGTTCACGTTCCTATTTCAGATGAGGCTCAAGCTGAAGCCAGAATATTAATGTTAGGTGCTAATAACATTTTATCTCCTAAGGATGGACAACCAATTGTTACACCAGGTCAAGATATGATTTTAGGTAACTATTATATTACTATTGAAAAAGCTAATTTAAAAGGTGAGGGAAGAGTATTTAAAAATGATAACGAAGCTTTAATGGCATATGAAAGAAGAGAAATAACTTTACATACTCGTATTGCTATTCCAGCACGTTCATTTAAACACAAGATATTCCCTGACAAATATTTAGATAAATATTTAGTTACTACTCCAGGTAAATTATTATTTAATGAAATATTCCCTGATAGTTTCCAATATATCAATGATGGAACAGAAGAAAATATCGAAAAAATTACGCCAAGTAAATACTTTATCGATAAGGGAAAAAATATAAAAGAAGAAATTGAAAAAATGGAATTAGTTAAACCTTTTGGTAAAAAAGTATTAACTAAATTAATTGCCCAAATATATAAGAGATATCAAACAACTGAAACATCGGTTATGCTTGATAAGATGAAAGATTTAGGATTTAAATATTCTACTTTATCTGGTATATCAATCGGTATTGGTGATATTATCGAATCTAAAACTAAACCAGAAGTATTAGCTGAAGCAAGAGCAAAAGTAGAAACTATCAATAAACAATTTAAACGTGGTTTAATAACTGATAGAGAAAGATATGAAAATGTTGTAGATACATGGAACGAAGCAAAAGATAAGATTGCTAGTGAATTAGAAGGATTTATTAAAACTCACAAAGAAAATTCTATTTCAATGATGATCGATTCTGGTGCTCGTGGTAATATGTCTAACTATAACCAAATGGCTGGTATGCGTGGATTAATGATGAAACCAACTGGTGAAGCGGTTGAGATACCAATTACATCATCATTTACTGAAGGTGCTAACGTATCAGAATTCTTCTTAGCCACTCATGGTGCTCGTAAAGGTGCTGTTGATACAGCGTTAAAAACTGCAGATGCTGGATATTTAACAAGACGTTTAGTTGATGTATCACAAGATATAATCGTTAAAGAAGATGATTGTGGTACTACTGAAGGTGTTATCGTTGAAGCATTTATCGATGATAAAAATAATACTGTAATCGAAAGTTTAAGAGATCGTATTGTTGGTAGATATACTAGTAAAAGAGTTATCAATCCAGAAACTAAGGATGTAATAGCCGAAAGAAATACTTATATTACTGAACAATTAGCCGATAAAATTATTAAAGCAGGTATTACTAAAGTACCTATTAGAACAGTTTTAACTTGTAAAACTGAACACGGTGTATGTTGTAAATGTTATGGTCGTAACTTAGCAACTGGTTCAATTGTTGAAGTAGGGGAAGCCGTAGGTATTATGGCTGCTCAATCAATTGGTGAACCTGGTACCCAATTAACAATGCGTACTATCAATTCTGGTGGTGTTGCAGGAGACGATATTACTCAAGGTTTACCTCGTGTTCAAGAATTATTTGAAGCACGTAATCCAAAAGGTAAATCAACTATTTCTGAAATTAATGGTAAAGTTACAAAGATCGAAGAATCTAATGGTAAATATGAAATTACTGTTGCTAATGATGCCGAAACTAAAGTTCATACTACAAATTACGGTGCGAAAGTTTTAGTTGAAGTTAATCAAGAAGTAGAAGCTGGTGACAAATTAACATTCGGTGCTATTAGTCCAAAAGAATTGTTAGTTGTTACTGATCCAATTACTGTACAACAATACATTTTATTGGAAATTCAAAAAGTTTATCAATCACAAGGTGTTAGTATTTCTGACAAACACGTTGAAATTATTGCTAAACGAATGATATCTAAAATTAAAATTATTTCATCAGGTGATTCATATTACTTACCAGGAACGATGGTTAATATAAATCATTTTGCTAATACAAATAAAAAATTAATTCTTGAAGGAAAAACTCCTGCTTTAGGTAGACCAGTATTATTAGGCATTACTAAAGCAAGTTTGGAAACAGATTCATTCTTATCTGCTGCATCATTCCAAGAAACTACTAGAATTTTAACTGATGCAGCAATTCATGGTAAAGTTGATGAATTAAATGGTTTAAAAGAAAACGTTATTATAGGTAAATTAATTCCAGCAGGAACTGGAGCTAAAAAGTATCGTAAATCTAGTTATGATTTGGAGATACCTTACATTGATGATGAACCATTAGAAGCTTTAGAACAAGAATTAATGGATTAAACTTTATTCGATAGAATAGAGTTTTTTCTTTTTTTATGATATACTATAGTTGGAGATGATTTAAATGGATATAAAAATAAAAGAAGCCTTAGAAAAAGAAAAATTAAGACAACAAAATAATATTGAATTAATTGCGTCAGAAAATTATGTTTCAAAAGATGTTTTAACTTTACAAGGTAGCATATTTACTAATAAATATGCTGAAGGATATTCTGGAAAAAGATATTATGGGGGATGTGTCAATGTTGATACAGTTGAAGATTTAGCTATCGAATATGTAACTAAATTATTTGAATGTAAATATGCTAATGTTCAACCTCATTCAGGAAGTAGTGCGAATATGGCAGTATATAAGGCCTTATTAAATGTTGGTGATAAGGTAATGGGAATGAATTTATCACATGGTGGACATTTAACTCATGGCCATCCAATTAATTTTAGTGGTTTAGAATATGAAATAATTAGTTATGATGTTGATCCAAAAACAGAAATGATTGATTATGATAAGTTAGAAAAGTTAGCTTTAGAAACAAAGCCAAAAATGATTATTGCTGGAGCATCTGCTTATTCAAGAATAATAGATTTTAAAAGATTTAGAGAAATTGCTGATAAAGTAGGGGCTTATTTAATGGTTGATATGGCTCATATTGCTGGGTTAGTGGCCACTGGATTACACCCATCACCACTTCCTTATGCAGATGTTGTAACTTCGACTACTCATAAAACATTAAGGGGACCTAGAGGGGGAATAATTTTAACTAATAATGAAGAAATAATTAAAAAGATAAATAAGATTATTTTCCCTGGTATTCAAGGCGGACCACTTATGCATGTTATTGCTGCAAAAGCAGAATGTTTTTACGAAGCATTACAACCTTCATTTAAAACTTATCAAGAACAAGTTTTAAAAAATATTAAAGCTTTATCTAAAGTATTAACAGATAATGGTTTGAGAATAGTTTCCGATGGAACGGATAATCATTTAATTTTAGTTGATGTTACTAGTTTAAATATGACTGGTAAAGAAGCAGAAACATTATTAGATGAGGTTAATATTACCGTAAATAAAAATACTATTCCTTTTGATAAAGAATCACCTTTTAAAACTAGTGGTATAAGATTAGGAAGTCCTGCTATGACTACTAGAGGTTTAAAAGAAGAAGATTTTGTTGAAATAGGAAATATTATCGTTGATGCTTTAAATGGTAAAAATAAGGAACAATTAAAGTTAAGAGTAAAGAAAATAACTGATAAATATCCATTGGAGGGATAATATGTTATTAGATGGAAAAGCATTAAGCAATAAAATAAAAGATGAGATTAAATCAAAAACTAAAAATTATTTAATTAAACCAACTTTAGCAGTTATTCAAATTGGTAATGATGAAGCAAGTAATATATATATTAGAACTAAAGCAAAAGCTTGCGAATATGTTGGTATCAATTTTATTCATACTAAATTTGAAGAAGAAGCGTTAGAACAAGAGATAATTAATAAAATTATTGAATTAAATAATGATCCTTATGTAAATGGTATTTTAATTCAATTACCAATTCCTTCAAAATTTAATCAATATAAGTTATTGAATTTAATTAATAAAGATAAAGATGTCGATGGCTTAACCAATATAAATATGGGAATGTTGTTTAAAGGTAATAATAATTTAATTCCTTGTACTCCTAATGGAATTATCAAATTGTTAGAAGAATATAATATTGATTTAAAAGGTAAACATGCAGTAGTTGTAGGTAGATCTAATTTAGTTGGTAAACCATTATCTATGTTATTATTACAAAAAGATGCAACTGTTACGATTTGTCATTCTAAAACAGAACATTTAGATTATTTTACGAAACAAGCAGATATATTAATAAGTGCAGTTGGTAAAAAAGATTTAATAACAAAAGAAATGGTAAAAGAAAATGCTGTAGTTATTGATGTAGGTATGAATAGAGTCGATGGTAAATTATATGGTGACGTTAATTATGATGAGATTAAAGATATAGCATCTTATATAACACCAGTTCCTGGTGGTGTAGGTCCTATGACAGTTGCTATGTTACTTTATAATGTGTTAAGAAATTATGAAAAAAATTTATAGGTGAAAATTATGAAAATAAAAAATTTAATTAAATTACCTATTTCGCATTTAATATTGATAATTGTTGATGATAAACAAAATTCATTTTTACGAAAATTTGCAGAAATAGAATTAAAAAATAGAATTAAAAATTTAGGTATAAATTTTGATGATTTAATTCAAATGGAATTAAAAAAAATAAGGGAAAGAGGAATAGATATAAATAATTATTTATTTAGTTCTAATCCTAATATTCAACAACTTATGGAATTATATTTTAGTGAAGTCTATGAAACTAAATTTGAAGATTCAAAAATATTATTAAGTGAAAGTCATCTTTGTACTGATATGAATTTTATGGCTAAATTTTTTGACAAAATTTGTGATATTGAAATAAAAAATTTAAGTGAAAGAATTGATTTTGCAAATCCTAATAAAGAAACATTATTGTTATTTAAAAATGCTTTAGAAGAAAGAAAAAAAGAAATAAATAAAGAAAGAAAATTTTTAAGAGGAACAGATATTTTAGAATTTAATTTTGCTTTTAATTCTTTAGAAGATATAAGTTTTCTTTTCATTGAATCCGATTTAAGTACGGAAGAAATATATAATATTCAAAAGTCAAAAATAAAATTTCTTAAATTATTTATATTAATTTCATTAAGTGATAAACTATTTGAATCAGATTTATTAGGAGATTTGTATATTTTAAAAAGAGTATTACAAGATAGTTCAAAATTAAATAATCAAAGAAATATATTATTATCACAAATGAAAAGTGGATTTATAGTAGATTATGAAACCGAAAATATGCAAAAAGCAAAACAAAGAATTTTAAATAAAAAAAGTTAGAAAACTATTGTCAAAATTGAATTAATATGATATTATTATATTGTTCAATTTTTGGCGAGATAGCTCAGTTGGCTAGAGCAACTGGTTCATACCCAGTAGGTCGAGGGTTCGAATCCCCCTCTCGCTACCATATAAAAATAAATAGTCATTGTTGACTATTTTTTTCATATAAATCTTTAAATATTTTTAAATGAATTTCTTCATCAATAATAATTCTATTTAATAATTCTTTAATATATTTATCATCTATTACTTTAATTAAATTATTATAATTTTTAATTGCTAATGTTTCTGCTTCAATATTTATTTTTAATATATCTTTTAAATTATTATTGTAATTGACATAATTAGTAGTCCAAGGAATAT
>CALVYO010000051.1 GCA_944372275.1 uncultured Bacilli bacterium | reverse complement strand
GGAACAAAAGTGACTCATGGGAAAAGTTTAAAAACTATTGAAAAAGTTTCTAAATTTGTTATAATAATGGGCAATGAGGGAAATGGTATCAGTGAATTAAGTAGTGAATTATGTGATGAATTTATATATATCGATATGAATGATAGATGTGAAAGTTTAAATGTTGGGGTAGCAACAAGTATTATTTTATACGAATTAGATAAGTAGGGATTTATATGGTGTATGTAGGAGAAATAGTAAATACTCATGGTATTAAAGGTGAATTAAGAATTGTATCTGATTTTAAATATAAAGATAAAGTTTTTTTTAAAGGTAATAAATTATATTTAGGTAAAAGAAAACAAAAAGTTATAATTGATAGTTATCGTAAGCATAAAAATTATGATATGGTTAAATTTGATGATATAAATGATATAAATGATGCTATTATATTTAAAGGTGATGAAGTTTTTGTTAAAAGAGAAGATTTAGATATTGATGGTTATGTAGATGAAGATATAATTGGTTTAAAAGTTTATGGTGATGATAAATTAATTGGTAAAGTTAATAGCATCATTAAAAACAAACAAGAAATTTTAGTAGTTAAAAATAGAAATAAGAATTATTTAATACCATTTGTTGATGAATTTATTAAAAGTATCGATTTAGATAAAAAAGAATTAACTATAAATGTAATAGAGGGATTATTAGATGAAAATTGATATTTTAACTTTATTTCCTAATATGTATGATAATTTTTTGACTGAATCAATTATTAAAAGAGCTATTTTAGATAAAAAAGTAACTATTAATATTCATAATATAAGAGATTATTCTAAAGATCCGCATAAAAAAGTTGATGATTATCCATTTGGTGGTGGCGCAGGTATGGTACTTATGCCTCAACCAATATTTGATGCAGTAGCAGATTTAAGAAAGGATAATTCATATGTTATATTAATGACACCTCAAGGAAATACATATAATCAAAAAAAAGCATATGAATTAAAAAATAAAAAACATTTGATTATTATTTGTGGTCATTATGAAGGGTTCGATGAAAGAATAAGAACTTTAACAGATTTAGAATTATCGATTGGTGATTATATTTTAACTGGCGGGGAACTAGCAAGTATGGTAGTAACTGATAGTATAGTTCGATTAATTGATGGTGTAATTGAAACTGATTCTCATTTAAATGATTCATTCAATAACAATTTGTTGGATTATCCAACTTATACTAGGCCTGCTGATTATAATGGATTAAAAGTACCAGATGTTTTATTATCAGGGCATCATGAAAATATTAATAAATGGCGCTACGAGCAGAGTTTAAAAAGAACCAAAGAACGTAGACCAGATTTGTTGGGGGAAGATTAACATGAAACAATATTTAATATCAAAAAAGAATTATAATGGTGAAGTTGTTTTAATTAATTGTGATAAAAGTAATGGGTATAAATTTAATCCTAAAAATAATTATCCATATGATGGAATAAAGGTAAATGAAATGGTTATTATTAAACCATCTTTGATTGAAAAAGTAATTAAAAGAAAAATAAAAAACAAATTAGATTTTTATTTAAAAATAATCATTGAATGCTTAGATGGTGATGATGATGATGATACAAGAATTGCTTTAGGAGATTTGGAAAGATATAAAAAAATAATTAAAGAAAAGTATTCTATTTATTTAGATGAAAAATATATGAGTTTATTAAATAAAAAAATTGGAGTAATTGAAAAAGAACTACAAAACAATATAAGTGAAAAGACTTATGAAGAAGAAATATCACGTAGAAGATAATTTAGAAAGGAAATATATGTTAGAATTTAAAAATATTTGTTTTAATAAAGATGGAAAAGAAATATTAAAAAACATCAATTTAAAATTATTGGATGACAAATTTTATGTTATAACAGGACCTAATGGAAGTGGCAAATCAACTTTAGCTAAAATAATTATGGGAATAGAAAAACCAACTTCTGGGACCATTTTATTTAATGATATCGATATAACTAATAAAACTATTACTGAAAGGGCAAATATGGGGATTGGTTTTGCTTTTCAACAACCTGCTGTTTTTAAAGGTATAACTGTATATGATTTATTAAAGGTGGCCATTAAAAAAGATATTACTAAAGTTGAAGCATGTAATATATTATCCAAAGTTGGATTGTGTGCTTTAAATTATGTAGATAGAGAAGTAAATACATCTTTATCAGGCGGTGAATTAAAAAGAATTGAACTTGCTACTATTTTAGCCCGCAAACCAATATTGTCTATATTTGATGAACCAGAAGCAGGAATTGATTTATGGAGTTTTAATAATTTAATAGAGGTATTTAAACAAATTGAAGAAGATTCTAAAGGTATTACTTTAATTATTTCTCATCAGGAAAGAATATTAAATATCGCCGATAAAATTATTTTGTTAGAAAATGGTGAAATAAAAGAAGTTGGTGATAAAAGTATTTTAAAAGATATTTTTTCTTGTCCTAAAGGCGGTGATTTATGTGAGTAGTTTATTAAATAAAATTATTAATAATAAAATAGAAGAAGCGGATAGTTATAATATTAGGGAAAATGGTAAAACAGTTAAAAGAAAAGAAAATGAATATATAAAAATAGTAAATAAGCCTAATTCTAAAGGTATTGATATATATGTTAAAGAAGATACTTTATTTGGAATTATTGATATTCCAGTAATTATATCCGAATCAGGAATTAAAGATGTTGTTTATAATGATTTTCATATAGGAGAAAATGCCAATGTTATTATTGTGGCTGGATGTGGTATTCATAATATTAAACACAAAACATCCCAGCATGATGGAATACATAGATTTTATTTAAGTAAAAATTCTAAAGTAAGATATGTTGAAAAACATTATGGTGAAGGTACTGGAAATAAAATATTTAATCCAATTACTGAAGCATATTTAGAAGAAGGTTCTACTTTAAACATTGAAACTGTTCAAATAAAAGGAGTAGATAAAACAACAAGAATAACTAAAGCAGAGTTACAAGAAAATGCGACTTTAACAATCAATGAAAAATTATATACCGAAGAAGAACAATATGCAAAAACTGATTTTATTGTTAATCTAAATGGAGAAAATGCTAGTGCTCATGTAACTTCAAGATCAGTAGCTACTGAAAATTCATATCAAGAATTTACATCTGATGTAATTGGTAATACTAAATCTTTTGCTCATGTTTCTTGTGATGCAATTATTAAAGAAAATGCGCAAGTTAAAGCAATTCCTATAATTTATGCTAAGGATGCATCTGCTAATTTAATTCACGAAGCAGCAATAGGTAAGATTGCTGGTCAACAATTAACTAAATTAATGACTTTAGGATTAACTTTAAAAGAAGCAGAAAAAATGATTATTGAGGGATTTTTAAAATGAAAACAGATAAAAATATTTTTGTTGCATTTTTTTTAAATATAAGTTTTTCGATTATTGAATTATTCGGTGGATTATTCACTAATAGTATTGCAATATTGTCCGATGCAATTCACGATTTCGTCGATGCTTTAAGTATCGGTATATCATATTTTTTAGAGAAAAAAAGTAAGAAAGAGCCAGATAATATATATACTTATGGTTATATTAGATATTCTATATTAGGCGCTTTAATTACTACTGTTATTTTAATAACAGGTTCTATTTTTGTTATTATAAATGCTTTAATTAGATTATTTAATCCAGTAACAATAAATTATGATGGTATGCTTATTTTATCTATCATTGGAATTATATTTAACTTATTAGCAGCTTATATGACTAAAGAAGGGGATTCATTAAATCAAAAGTCAGTTAATTTACATATGTTAGAAGATGTTTTTGGTTGGATTGTTGTTTTAATAGGATCATTATTAATAAAATTATTTGATATTGTTTATATTGATTCATTAATGAGTATATTTATATCTATTTATATTTTGTTTCATGCTTTACATAATTTATCTAAAGTAATCGATTTATTCCTAATTAAAGTACCTAAAAATATCGATATTGATAAAATAAAAAAACATTTAGAAAATAATACAGATATTATTGAAATTCATCATATTCATGTATGGAGTATCGATGGTTATAACAATTATGCTACTTTACATGTTGTAAGTAATAATCCAGAAAAAATAAAAAAATTTATTAAAAAAGAATTATTAAAATTTAATATTTCCCATTCAACTATCGAGTTTGAAAAAGAAGAAGAAAAATGTTTAGAAAAAAATTGTCGATTATAATATTGCTTCGATAATTTTTTTATTATATAATTAATATGGTGTTTAAGATGAAGTTATTAGATAAGATGATATATCGTTTTGTTATGCTATTTATGATATGTATACCATTATTTAAATTTGTTTCATATATTTTATTTTTAAATGGTGTTATATCTAATTCTTATGATTTTAATCATGTTTATGTTTTATGGTTAAGTCTTCCTATTTTTATTATTTTATATGTACTAAATTATAAAAAAATAACTTATGTCGATATAATTACTTATATTTTAATTATATTAGCCTTAATTTCAACTGTTTTTGCCCAAGATATAAATATATCAATATTTGGTGAAACTAATCGTAATGAAGGGTTGTTAACGATATTAAATTATTATTTTGTATTTTTGAATGTTAAAAATATTAGCAATAAAAAATATAAACAAAAAATAATTAATTTGTTCTTTATATTAGGTATAATTCAAGTTGTTTATGCATTTTTACAAGTATATACTGATTTTAATTTTATTAAACACTTTTCTAAATCATATATGGCGATGGGATTATGTGGTAATCCTAATTTCTTTGGCAGTTATATGGTACTACTTGTATTAATTAGTAGCACATTATACATACTAAATAAAAAAAATATATATCTAATTTTATCGATTATTTATGCTTTAGGGTTATATTTAGCTAGTTCAACCGCACCATTTATTGGTTTTGTTTTAGGATTTTTATTTGTTTTATTTTTTAAAGGTATTAGCAAAATTAATTTATTAAAAATTGTCATTATATTTGTAGTTTTATTTGTTATAAATGATTATTTTTTAAATTTAAGATATGAAACAATTAAAGAAAATAATCGTAGATATAATATTAAATATGAAATTACGGATACAGTTAATAGTATTGTTTCTAAAAATGAAGAATATAATTATGGTAGTAGTAGAATAAGATTGTGGAAAAATTTAATTCCTATTGCTAAAAAATATTATTTGTTTGGTTGTGGATTAGATAATTTAAGAGTAGTTTATCCGCAAGATAAAGGATTAATTTATGATAAAGCCCATAATATATATTATCAAATGTTAATAACCAATGGAGTATTTGCTTTAATTACTTATTGTCTACTATGCTTAATTATTTTTATTAAAGGATTTAAATTTAAAGATAATTTTTATATTGCTATATTTATTGCTTTTATTGGATATTCAATTCAAGCATTTGGCAATATTAGTGTAATTGATGTAGCGCCATACTTTTTTATAATATTAGGTTTATTATATTCAAAAGATAATGAAATTGTGATATAATTTCATTATGCCGATATAGTTTAGTGGTAAAACAGGTCCTTGGTAAGGATCAGCGGACAGTTCAATTCTGTCTTTCGGCACCATTGACGAATCTGTTCGAACTATTCGGACTTTGATATATAGAAATCAATCGAAATGATTGATTTTTTTCGTTTAGAAAAAAATCATAAGAAAGGTTGGTGTCTATGATAAATATTATCAAGAAAGAAATTGATGTAGAAGAATCGTTAAGAAAGAGATTAGAAATTATATGTGATTTTTGTAATACTACTCCAACTATTATAAATGGTAGTATTAGAAAAGTAGATAAAACTAATTTAAGTTATATTGAGCCACATAAAATAATAATCAATAATAATGTATTTCTTGCTTTTAACTACTCTAATGAAATCTATATCAATAATTTAAGTAAAAAAATTAAGATAAACGAACTTGAAAACTACATTAAAAGCCAAAATTAAGGGTATTTAGCCCTTAAATACTAGACAAATCAAATAAAATGATGTATTATATTCGTCAATAAATGACAAGCAGTATCGTCTTTATTTAGGGGAAAGAGAGGTACTTCTATGATTAAACAATTTATATACGAATTATCAAATGAATTAAATGTCTTATTTGAGGAGTCAAAATATTAGTTTTGGTGCTAGTAGTTTTGACTCCTCTTTTTTTGAAAAATTAGAAAAAGGAGATGATAAAAATGTATGATAATATTAAAAAAATAGCAGGTCTTTATATTCGTGTGTCTACTGAAGACCAAGCACGTGAGGGTTTTAGTTTACCGGAGCAAGAAAAGTGTTTAAGGGCTATGTGTGAGTTTAAAGGTTATGAAGTATATAAAGTATATGAGGACGCAGGAATAAGTGCTAAAACAGGCAATAAACGTCCTGCATTTGATGAATTATTACAAGATATAAAAGATAAGAAATGTAATACTATTGTTGTTTTAAAATTAGATAGACTTACTCGTTCAGTTGCAGATTGGGAAAAGATATTAACTTTTCTTGAAGAAAATGAGGCATTTTTAGATTGTGCTAATGATGATATAAATACTACTAATGCAAATGGTAAAATGATTTCAAGAATATTAACAAGTGTTTCACAACAAGAAATAGAAAGAACAAGTGAAAGAACTAAAATAGGTTTAGCAGGAGCTATTAAAGTTGGTCATATACCACATCAAGCACCTTTAGGTTATAAAAGAGATGATAAAAAACTAATACCTGATATTGCTACTAAAGATATAGTTATTAGAATATTTGAAATGTATCACAATGGTTTATCTTATAAAAAGATAAGTAATATCTTAAATGAAGAAAAAGTATTAGGAAAAACTAATTGGCGAGACTCCACTATTGTTGGAATATTAGAAAATGAAATATATAAAGGCGATTTCGTTCATGGTAAAAGAACAAAACACCCTACCTATTATAGTGATGTAGTTGAGCCAATAATAAGTAAAGAATTATGGGAAGAATGCCAAGTGCAAAAGAAAAAGAATTCTAGAAGTTATCAAAGAACTCTTAACTATTTATTCTTACAAAAACTTAAATGTCCTAAATGCTCTAGAATCTTAGGTGGTAAAGCAACTACAAAGAAAAATGGTAATTCATACTTTTATTACTATTGTAACGATTGTAAATTAACTATTAAAGAAAATATTATAGAAACTTTTATAAGTGAATTTATTGATGATATTGTAGATTATGATAGTGTTGTTAATCAATTCTTTCTACCAATGATTAAACAAAAAGTTGAAAATCCCAAAGAAGATATTGAAGAAGAAATTAAGAAACAAAAAGATAAATTTAAAAGAATTAGAGAGGCATATATTAATGAAGTATTTACTCTTGAAGAATATGATTTAGAACGAAAGAAAGTTGAAAATACCCTTGAAGAATTAGAAACTAAATTAAGCGAAACTGAAATATGTGATGAATTAAAATTTACACCTGAAGATATTTTAATTAAACGAGATATAGATTTTATCAACTCTATCAAATATCCACAAAAATATAAAGAACACAATAAACGTTGGAAAGATTTTACAAGAGAAGAAAAATCAAACTTAATAATGAGTTATGTTGATGAAATAACTTTAACTGAATCAAGTAGTAATAAGTGTGAAGTTGAATACGTTAAGTTTAGAGAAAGTATAGCAAATCCTTGTAATGAACTTTATGATAAAGGTTATATTGATAGAACTGACTATGCTTTATTTGGAAATATGGTAGGAACATTAAGATATAGTGAATATCGTGATGTTGAAGAAGTATGGCAACACATTTTAAGATTAAGAGAATTCTATGATGTAGGCTTCTATGAGGCAACTTATAATGTAGAAGATAAAATATTCCACTTTAATTTTGATTATGGAAATATTGATATTGTAAGAGTATTCCCAATGGAAGATTATCGTAATACAGATCCAGATAGAAAATTAAAAGAATATGACTTAGGAATTTTATATATTAAAAAAGATGATGGAACACTTTTAGAAGATGAAGAAGCAGTATTCAAATATATTCCAGATAAAACTGATGGAATACTTACAATAGAAGTAAAAGCTACTTTAGTTAAACCTGCAAATGTAATGGGATTAGAAGAAATGTATGAGGAAGATGATGAAGAAGAAACTGACGAAGTAGTTTCTTCATAGAATAATAAAATGTGTGGCACGTTATGAAAATACGAAGTATTTTTGTAAGTGGTGATAACATTTTATACAAAAGAAAATGTTTTATGAATATAAAATATTTTCATCAATGCTTTATGTAATTTTGTTTTATTACGAAGTTTTAAAACAATATGGAATAAAGTAAAGGGTTCTAGGTACTCCTAGCCCACGAGGTTATTTTGATGCTTGCGTCAAAATACCTAGGGGGTTAAATATTTTGTCATAACAAAATATACTCTCAAAAACCAAGTTTTAACTACTAACCAAAGTATAAAAAAATAAAGGAGCGTGATTATTATAGAATTAGCATATTCATTTCATTTAGGTAGTGATAAAAATAAGAAGAATAGTAGTAAAGCAAGTGCAAAATCAAATGTAAGTGGAACAACATCTAAAAGTAATAATGCAATACAAAATGCAGGTGGACTAACAAAAGTAGATAATCATAATTATAGAAA
>CALVYO010000050.1 GCA_944372275.1 uncultured Bacilli bacterium | reverse complement strand
ACTATGCTCTTTGACAATTTTATATATTAATTTTTATAATTATTAAATAAATTTACACACTATACTTGACAAGCTCTCGTTAGAATAAAAAGATATGTTATTTAAAACATATCTTTTTTATGGCGTAAGAATTGCTCTAGTAGACATAGTCCATCCCCCTTGACCATTTCCTCCAGTATAGTTGAATATTCCTGCATATTCAGCATTTTCATAATAACCGCTTCTCTGAAACCAAGATTGGGTTGTGTTTGGAAAATCGGCAGTATCGTGATACCAGCTATATGAAGTTGCAATACTATTTTCACCAAGCTCTTTAGTTGCATCACCTAATTTACCATACAAATATCTATCCTGAACATAATCTACATAAGAATATTTATCATAATATTTGTTATCTAAAGATTCTTTAAATCCAGAAGATGACGTTTGAAAGTTTCCATTTCTATCAACCATATTTCCCATTACATATTCATATGCACCACCACTCATATCATATATGCCATATATATTTCCTGTAGTAGATTGTAAAACGTTATTCTTATAATCATTACCACCTATAAAAAACCAATTGCCATTTATTACTATGTCTGATACTCCTAATCCAAACTTACTTTGTTTTAAATAAGCAACGGCTCCCCATTCCATATTTTTTATCATGTGACTATCGCCAGATAATCCATATACATTTTTCATATTTTGAATTGCTGTAAAGAATCCATATATATTTGTGTCTCTCATACTTTGCAAATTAAAACCAGGTTTTATTGTTATTTTATCTGTACTTCCACTTACTTCAAATTTTCCTATCCAAAATCCTGTTAATTGTTCTGTTCCAAATGTAAATGCCGGGTGAGTGTACCAGTTTCCATTTACTGCATTAGTACATACTTCACTTACATTGCCAGATCCACTTATGCTATCTGTACATCTTACTGTTCCAGTTGTTGATGTTCCGCTTTCAAATACGACTTGTATTTCTTGTTCTGCAATAGGAGCACCACTTGCATTAAACAATTGATATTTATATCTTGGTATCCATACATACCATAATGCTATTTCACTTTCACTTACTGTATCACCAACATCTTTACTTACTCCACTATTTAATACTACCGCATTTGCCCATTCTTTTGTATTATAATCATACCATTTTTCTCTTATATCAGCATATACCCAATTTCTTCCATCATATTTTACTGGAATCATATTATTTAATAGTTCTGGTTTATTTGCACCACTATTATCTGCATATTCATTTATCTTTACTGTTATTTGCTTTGTAGCAGTTACACTTTTTCCATTTTCTCCTGTTGCTGTACAACTTAATGTATGAGTTCCTGCTGATAAACTATTTGTATTTGTTGGACTACAACTTATATTTCCACCACTTATACTATAACTTACATTAAAGTAATTACTTACTAAATTACTATCTTTTTCTGTTATTTCTACATTTCCACTCTTTGCTGTTAATGTTGGACTATTTTTATCTACTTTTACTATATATTCTTTATTTGATGTATTTCCTGCTAAATCTGTTGTTGTTATTATTACTGTTTGTCCTATTGTATTACTTGTTATATTTGTAATATTACTTGTTGTACTTAAATGTCCTGATAAATTATCACTTCCATTTACTACATTTATTGTTACATCAGAAGTATACCATCCATTACTTCCTAATGTTCCTATAATATTTGCTGTTCCTGCTATTGGGGCTGTTTTATCTAATTTATATGTATCACTACATATCTTATTTGTTTTATTATTGTTATCTGTCACTTCTATACATAGCCTATTGCTTCCTTCTACTTCTATATAGAATTCTTTTGTATTTCCACTTATTTCTGCTATTGGACTACATTCACTACTACTATTGCTTACACAACTCTTTGCGCTTCTTATTCCGCTTCCACTGTTATCAGTTATTGTTGCTCTTACATAGAAGTTTTCCTTCGCCCATCCATTACTATTTATACTGTCTTCATTTACTAAGTTATATTCTATTGTTGGTGCTTCTGCATCTACTATTATATTTCTTATTACTTCTCTTATATTTCCTGCTTTATCTATTACTTTATACTTTACTTGTTTTGTTCCTGTCTCTGATGTATCTATACTACTTGGTTCTATTATTATTTCTCCTTCTATTCCACTTAATGTATCATCATATCTTACTCCATCACTTAAATCTACTTTTTCATCCTTTTGTACTACTTTATCTTCTATTCCTTCTACATTTGGTTGGGTTTTATCTAATTTGTATACTTCACATTTTTTTTCGCTTTCATTTCCTTTTCTATCTACTCCTATTACACATACATAATTTGTTGCACTTTCTATATTTATGTATATTTTATTATCTACTTCATATATATCTTCACTTGGTTCACATTCACTTTGTCCCATGCATCTTTTATATCCTTTTGCTCCCGATTCATTATCTTTTACTTCTATTTCGACATATATATCTTCTTTATACCATCCATTTTCATTAATACTTGTATTTATTACTTTTTGACTTACTTCTGGGTTTACTGAATCTGGTCCCATATATCCTAGTTCGCATTCTGCTACATCAACTACTTCTATTTCACTTTCATATGTCTTTTTATAACATTTATTATTTATCACTATTGCCATTGCTACTTCATTTTTATTATTTACATATAATTGACCTATCTCTGGTTTGTTTGTTATATTTAATTTACTATATATATCTTTTTCTAATTCTATATCTTCTTTTTTTATTTCATCTAACATGGCTCCTGCATAATAATTATGTCCTTCATTGGCTATTAGTTGCGCTGATGACATATCTGCTGAATCTCTAGCATCTTTTATTACATTTAATATTATTGGCGTGGCTATTAAGGCTACTATCGCTAATATTATTACCACTGCTAATAATTCTATTAAAGTAAAGCCAAACATCTTTAATTTAAATTCTTTCCACTTATTTTTCAATGCTTTTTTCATATAATCATCCTAACTATTCTTTATTAAATTATGTATTCTCAATTTTATTATACTTTAATTTATTTTTTTTACATTCTTGATAAACATAGTTTGCCGTATAACAATCCCCTACTGCTCGATGAGAAACTTGATTTATTTTAAAATATTTTTTTAATGTTTCTAATTTATAATTATACATTTGCGGTAAATATTTTTTAGCTAACAATAAAGTATCAATATTTTTGTTAGTTAATTTATTCATTCCCAATAATTTTAAATTAGTATTTATAAATCCTAAATCAAATTCACTATTATGAGCAATTAAAGGTAAATCTTCTATAAAATCAATAAATTTTGGTAAAACAATATCGATTGTATCTGCAGTTATTAAATCAGTATCTTTAATACCAGTTATAGTAGTAATTACTTCTGGTATTTTTATTTTAGGATTAACTAAATAATTAAATTCACTTACTAAAATATTATTTCGATATTTTAATGCTCCAATTTCAATTATTTTATCAAAATCTTTATTTAATCCCGTTGTTTCAATATCGAAGACAACATAATCATCACACATCATAATATTACTCCTTAATACAATTAAAAATTTGGTTTCTTATCTTCAGTTTGTGTTATTTTGGTAATTTCAGAACATATTTCATCATATTTAGCTTTAAACTCTTCTTTTGATAATTTGTTAGGTGTTTGCTTTGATATCTCGATAAATTTTTGAATATAATCATGCGATAATAAATTATGACAAAATCTTTCTAAATTTTCACATCCAAATGAATTTGCTTCACTTTCTATCAAAAACATATCATGATTTTCTCGATAAAAATCATAATCATAGCTTACGACACCTACATCTAATCCAATTGCTTTAGCATAATCATCATCATGAGTATTCATATATTCAAATTGTTTTAAATGTTTAGTTTCGTGTAACAATGAAAACGTTTGAAAGCAAAATAATTCTAAATAATCTTGTTTAGTTATTTGTTCTGATTTAAGAACTTGATAATAAAATTCAGAATTTATAAATAAAGTTTCTGGAGATTCAGAATAATTTGTACAAGCAAAAGCATATTCATTAGTTTTAAAAGAAACAGTATAATTTGAATCAGTAAACTGGTTAATTAAATACAAATTATATAATAACAGAATTGGTATTTCTTCAGGTATTATTAATGGTGATTTTAAAATATAATTTTCACTTAATTTAATTATTAAATTTTTATCTACTTTTTCATTATTTACTATTCTATCAGCTAATAAATTTATAACAAATTCTAGTTCAGAAGTAGAAATTTTACCATCCAATCTACTAATTAAATTATTTTGCCATTTTTCAATTTCAGAATAAAAATCATAATTGCTTTGTTCAGATTTATCATTATCTTTTATCATTCGTAAATAAAATATAATATTAAATTTATCTTTTTTTGGTAATTTAGCATAATATTCAAAAAATTTATTTTCTTTTAATAATTGTAAAAAATAATTAAAATCGTAACTTGAATTAAGTTGTTTTAAAATTAAATTTTGTAAACTATTCTTATTATCAAAATGAAACGCATTCATATCATCACCATATCTATTATATCAAAAAAAATGTAAATTTCTACATTTTTTCAATTGTTTCAATACCTAATATACTAAGTCCATTAGTTAAAACTATTTTAATTGCTTCTAATAACATTAATTTAGAATATTTTATCTGTTCATCTTTTATATTGCTGATATTTACTTTTTCGTAATATGAAGAAAATTTTTGAGTTAAATTAAAGATATATTTTGTTAACAATACTGGTTCGACAGTTTTTAATAAATCATTTACTAAACTAGGGAATTCAATTAAATCTTTAACTATTTTATATTCTAATTCGTCAGTTAATTTTATTTCAACATCATTATATTTATTATTTCTTAAAATTGAATTAATTCTTACGATACTATATAAAATGTATATAGCAGATTCACCTTGGAAACTAGTAGCATTTTCAAAATTAAAATTAACTATTTTATTTTTAGAAACATTTAGCATCGTATACTTTATACAAGCGTTAGTTAATATTTTTAATGTTTCATCATTGCACTCTAAATTACGATTATTAAATTCTAATTTTATTTTATCTTTTAATGCTTGCATAAAATCAGTAACTAATACTAAAGTTCCATTACAAGTACTCATTTTATCGCCATCTAATAAAACATAAGAATAACTAATTAATTTAGGCGCTTTATAACCTAAAATATCTAAAGTAGCTTCGATTTGTTTCATATAAACTTCTTGATCTTCACCTAATACAATATAGTTATTAGTACTATTTAAGTTCATTTTATGCATCGTATAAGCAATATCTTTAATCGGATATAAAGATGTTTTATTAGATCTTGTTAAAACTAAAACAGGTTCTTTAGTTGGTATATCATAACCACTTAAATCAACATAATTTCTTCCATTTTCGTCAACTCTAAGTTTTCCTTTTTCATCTAATTTATTTAAAATATTAGTTAAATAATGATTATATACATAGTCTGATTCATGTGTAAATATATCAAAATAAATATCTAATTCATTATATATTTTCATTTGTCCTTTAACACATTTATCAGTAATGTTTTTAAATTTATCGACCATTTCTTGATTACCATTTTCAACTTTTTCTAAATAATCAAATGCTTGTTGTTCTAACGATGTATCCGTTTTAGCATCACTTGATATTTTAACATACACATCTAAAATACTTTTAAATGAATCATCTTTTAAGCCATACTTTTCAACACCAATTACTAATAAAGCAATTTTTTTACCTAAATCATTGATAAAATAATGTCTTTCAACTTGATAACCAGTAAATTTAAATAAACGCGCTAAAAAGTCTCCTATTAAACTATTACGACATCTTCCCATATGTGGTTCTGCGTTAGGATTAGTTGAAGTATGTTCGATTAATAAAGCATCATTATGACCTTGATTTAAAGAACCATATTCTTTGTTATTAATTATGTCTTTAATAATATTACTTACTTTGTCATAATTTAAATAAAAATTAACATAAGGTCCCATTACATCAATTTTGGAAAATATATTTTCTTCATCATTAATATTTTCTTTAATCATTTTACTTATTTCTAAAGGATTTTTATTAATATCATCTCTAAAAGAAAAACAAGGAACACTATAATCACCCATATCTGGTTTAGGTGGTGTTTCAACAATTATTTCTTTATCTTTAATAATTTCTTTAACTAATTTAATAATATAATCTTTATACATAAAATCACCCTTTCAAATTAAAAAGTCCCTATAATATAAGGACGAATTTTCGCGGTACCACCTTATTTTATAGAAACTCTATACACTTTAATCTTTATAGCAGATCTGCTTTAAAACTCCAAGACGCGTTCATAAAATATTATCATTACCTTCCACCAACCGGTAACTCACTATAAATAATTGATTTTACTACTATTTCTCTTCTTCGCTTTCAATGTAGATAATTTTAACAAAATATTTAATATTTGTCAAATGTTATTCGGAAGGCGTTACAACATCATCTGGTATACCATCACCATTTAAATCTAATTTAACAATTAAAGTTCGATTTTTAGTGACTGTATTATTATCACTATCAGTAACTGAATAAGTAATAATATGAGTTCCTTCCACTAAAATACTAGTATCAGGAATAGTTACTATTGGAATCAATATTCCATCTTCCTTATCAGTTACTGTAACATCACTAAGTAAATCAATTGTTTGACCTTTTATAATTATTAAAGGTGTTTCATCAAAACTAATTACTGGTAATTCACCAATCAAACTTGGTTCTTCTGGTTTGGGTTCTGGCTTTGGTTCAACATAAACAGGATTATTTACATCACTAGCCTCTTTATCATAACTGCTTTCTAATAATTCACCAGCAATAACTTTATCAATTAAATTTTGCGCTTCAGTGACTGTTTCTTCTAAAGGCTTCATTACATATAATTCTTGCGTTGGATAAGAATATGTATGTTCACTAGCATCAGTTCCATCTAAATTATAACTTGTAATATTCCAACTAGCCATATCGTTTAATTGCATTTTGATCAACTTTTGAATATCACTATCACTCATATTAGTTTGAAAAGTACCAGTTAATGATTTTAATATTTTACTATATCCTGTTATTATAGCAGGACTAGTGGCTTTCCTTATAATACCATCGATGACCGCTTGTTGATTAATACCACGAGCCCGATCACCACCTGGTAAAGCTTTTCTTTCTCGAGAAAAAGATAATGCTTGTTTACCATTCATATGGTTATAACCTTTAGAGAAATAATATGTTCCACCTGTTGCTTTTGAACTAGTAAAACTATATTTAGAATATACATCGACACCACCTAAAGCATCAACTATTTTTTCTAAAGAAGAAAAGTTAACTCTGAAATAATAATTAATATCAGCATCTAACAAGTCTTCTAAAGTACCTACCGATGTTTCGACACCATACAATCCTGCATGCGTTAATTTATCTTTATATCCCGTCGTTCCTCTTAATTGAACATAATAATCACGAGGAGCAGAAATCAATAAAATTTGTTTCGTTTTAGGATTGATAGTCGCTACAATATTAACGTCACTTCTAGAAACTGTTGCGATACTACCATATGAATCAATACCACTTATATAAATAGAAAACGTTTGATTAGTTACATCCGCTTCTTTAGTAATCTCTATTTCTGTTTTAATATTTATCGTATAAAGAGTACGAAATTTGCCTTCATAATCTTCATTTTGTTCATAAATAAGAGCCATTGAAGATTCTTCGATTAAAACTGAATCAATTTCTTCATTTATTAAACTATCGAATAATAGAACATTATTTTCAAATTCTTTATTTTCAATCGTAATTTCTTCATTTAATTTGTTTAATGCTTCATTTATATTTGATAACTCATTAGAAGTATACCCAATATTAGTCAAATCGTTTAAACTTTGAAAACTACTATCTTGTAATATTAAAACTAAATAGTTTTCTTCTTTATATTTATTAGTTCCAAATCCTTTAAAAAATCCTAAAGTTATATTTAGATAATAAAATAAAGCAAATAAAACTACAACTAATATACCACCGATTACATAGCCTATAATATTTTTCTTTTTTTTCTTTTTAAATAACAAGAAAAATAAACCAATATCAAATAATAAAAGGAAAACAAATATTGCTATTAAATATTTTAAAGGTATCATATTTGTACTTATAATAAAAATTAAAAATAAAAGCGTTAATAAATATATAACAGCTAAAACTATTCGATTAATACTTAATTTCATTCTTACCACCACTTTTATAATTATATCACAAAATACATCTTTTTTAATTACAATATGTAATTTTGACAATAAATATTGAACAAGTGTCAAATAAATTTGACTGCATCTAATCTCACGATTAGAGATTTCTCCTTCTTCGGTTGCTTTCGCCTTTTCCTCTAGAGACTAATTTCCGATAGTCGCTACCGTACTTGTTTATTTTTTTAACTTTATTTGCAGTGAAATTTTTTGATGTTTGTTCATATGAACAACTTAATATTATTTATCAACCCTTCCCACATTATATTTATTGCTGCATTGATGTCTCGATCATTTTCATTTTTACAGTTACTGCAAGTCCATTTTCTTTTGCTTAAGTCTTTTGTTTCTTTATTTTTAATATTGCAATGACTACATATTTGACTACTTGGATAATATGTATTTATTTGATAGAAATGTTTGTTTTGCCATTTACTTTTATATTTTAATTGTCTTATTATTTCACTTAAACTTGCATCAGAAATATATTTGGACATTTCTTTTTTTTCGATTAATTTCTTTGTTTGGATGGTTTCAGTTATTATTAAGTCGTTATTATTTACTATTTCTTTTGTTATTTTATGTATTATGTATTTTCGAGCATTTTTTAACTTTTTATATGTTTCTTTTATTTTATTTTTTACTTTATAATAATTTTTACTTCCTTTTTCTTTTTTACTTAGCCATTTTTGTAAATTTTTTATCTTGTTTTCATATTTAGTAATATATTTTTTATTTTCGTATTTTTCGCCATAACTTGTTATTACTAAATCTTTTATACCTAAATCTATTCCTACTAC
>CALVYO010000049.1 GCA_944372275.1 uncultured Bacilli bacterium | reverse complement strand
ACCATTTAAATAACTATTAATATCGACATAAATATCAGATAAATCCTCTTTATTTGGTATTATTAATACTTCATCAATTGTTTCAATAGTTAATTGAGTATTGATATCAAATTTTCTAATTGATTCAATAGTATCCCCCCAAAATTCAATTCTAATAGGGTTATCATAGTTAATAGGAAAGACATCAATTACATAGCCTCTTACGGCCATATCACCAGATTTATTAATAATTGTATCTTTTTCATAACCGATATCATATAGTTTAATAGTTAAATCTTTAATATCATCGTTTACTTTTAATTTGATAAAACTTTTTTTAAATACATCTTTGGGAGGCAAAAATCTTAAATATCCCATTAAATTAGTAACAACAATACATTTATCATTGATACTATTTAATGTTTCTAATCTTGTCATTTTAAAATCAGGAGATATGGCTAATAACTCACTAGTCATAAAATCATCCATCGGAAAAAAGTAGACATCGTCCACATAATTTTTTAAAGTTTGATACATTTTATTGGCTTCATATAGACTATTACAAACAACTAAAGTATTTTCTTTAAAGTTATTAGCAATATAGATACATTTTAATTCATCTGTTAAGCCACCAATATTGTTATTACTATAATCATTAAATAGTTTATTAAATATCATATTAACCTCCAAAAAGGATACTTATTTGTATCCGTTATATTTATTCATTAAATTTTCAAAAGATAAACTAACAAAATCTTCAATTATATTATAAGTAATATCGATAATTTTATTTATTTTTGATAGTTCTAAAGCATTAAATTTACCTAAAACATAATCAATTTTATCAGTATTATTTTTAGATATACCGATTTTTATTCTTTTATATTCATTTGTTTTTAAATTAGATTCAATATTTTTTAAACCATTATGACCAGCTGATCCACCTTTATATCTTATTTTAAAAGTTCCTAGTTCTAAATCCATATCATCATGAATAATTAATATATCATTTATATCTATTTTAAAGTATTTAATATATTTACTAATTACATCACCTGATAAATTAATATAATTTTGTGGTTTTAAAAATATTACTTTTTCACTATTAATTATGGTTTCTGCATATAATCCATCTAATTTAGATTTATAAGTTAAATTATTTTTATTAACATAATTATCTACTACCATAAATCCGACATTATGGCGAGTATTATTATATTCATTTCCTTTATTTCCCAAACCTACTATTAGTTTCAATTTCATCACCTACTTATGATATTCTCTATACACTTCATTTTTATTTAGTTTGCGTTCATGAGAAACTTTTTTTATGGCTTCTTTCGAATCGTAACCATTTTTAATATATAAATCAACGTGTTCTAAGATTGACAAATTACTAAAATCATTTACATCTTTATTACCCTCTAAAACTATAACAAATTCGCCTTTAACCACCTCTAATTCGTTAATTACATCACTTATAGTACCTCGATATATCTCTTCAAATTTTTTTGTTATTTCCCGGGAAATAGCAATATTTCTATTTCCCATTATTTTTAACATATCATTTAAAGTATCAATTAATCGATGAGGCGATTCATAAAATATTAAAGTATATTTATGATTTTTTAAGTCTTCTAATTCTTTTCTTCTTTTACTTTGTTTACTATTTAAAAATCCAATAAAAGTAAAAGGTTGTGCTTCGATATTAGAAGTTATCAAAGCTGATACAAAAGCCGTAGCCCCCGGTATTGATACAACATTATAATTATTATTAATTGCTGCTTGCGCTAAATAATAGCCTGGATCACTTATAATTGGCGTACCTCGATCAGTTACTAAACCAACATCTTGTCCATCATTTAAATATTTTAATAATTTATCAATATTTTCTTTTTCATTATATTGATGTGAAGATATCAATTTATTTTTAATATTATAATAACTTAGTAATTGATTAGTTACTCTCGTATCTTCGGAAAATATAACCGATACTTTATTTAATACATTAATAGCCCGAGAAGTAATATCTTCCATATTACCAATAGGGGTAGCAATTAAATATAAAGTAGGTCTGTTATTATAACTTTTTTGTGACATTTTAATCACCTCTATTCTAAATTTTCTTCTAATAATTTTTCAAAATAATCTTTATCGAGAAATGAACCATTTTTCATTCTTTCTTTATCTAAAACATAACCTTGAATAGTAAATGTTTTTAAAATGTTAGTTGCCCATCTTCTAAATTGTGTTGCCCTTATTGAATTTACTCTATATCCAACAGAAATAATTGCATCTAAATTATAAAATTCAACATTTCTTTTAACATTTCTATTTCCCTCTTTTTGAACTAATTCCATTTTGGAATAAGTTGAATCTTTTTCTAATTCTTGTTCATTATATATATTTATAAGATGTTTAGCTATAGCTGGTTGTTCAACATCAAATAATTCTGCCATAGCTTTTTGTGTCATCCATAGAGTATCATTTTCATATCTAACTTGAATACCTTTAGCTTTTTCTTTAAGTTTAAATGTTATAAATTCTTCAGCACTACTTCTTATAATTAAATCCTTTGCCATTTTAATCACCTTCAATTTTAATGTTTTAAATTATAATTAACATAATTATATATGAGAAAGAAATCAAATTTACTTATCTTTTTTTTATTGTTACGTATTTTTGAAATCTACTTTTAGGATGATCTTTTATTATCATTTCTATTAATCCTGCCTTAATTAACTTATTTAAAATATTTTTCTGAAAATATCTTACATTTTTAAAGTTAACATATTCTTGTATTTCTTTTCTTGATTTTGGATTATTACAAAAGAGAAGTATTTTATTTATTATTTCTTGATTAACTTGGGTGCTGACTTGGGTGTCAACATAGGTGTTGACTTGTTCTATGTTATTTATGGGAATTGATACTTTAAAAATGTCATCTTCTTTAAATTCAGGCTTACCACCAGAATATATATTAGTATATTTTGTAATTTTTTTTATACCAGATCCTAATTCATCTGCATAACCAATTTCTTTAAAAAATTTAGCTATAATGGGATTTTTTGGATATGGAATATAATTATTTATGTCAATAAAACCAATCTGCCTCGCTTTATTAGCATTTTCAGTATATATACAATTTTTAGTAATAATTAATCGAGCAACGCTTGGATTTGAAAATTCTCTATGCATAAGCATATTAGCACATATTTCACGAGCAATTTTATCTCTAACACTAATACTTTGATTATCTTCTATGTAAAATTTATCAGATAAATGTTTGCTTATAAATGCAGTTAACCTTTCAAAACTCTCGATTAAATTAGTTCTTATATCATCTCGATCATCATATCTATCTATATCAGCTATTCTTAATAAGGCATCTGTTTTATAGTATGGAAGCACTGAAGAAATTACTTCATCTTTACCTAATAATAAAATACCAGCTAAATTAATACCTTCTTCACCTGTTTGATAATTATGTCCGTATAATGAAGCACTTTTAATTAATTCCTCATCATTCATTTCACCCCAAGGATGATTTGCAGTTCGGTTGACAGCTCTTTTTCTTGCTTTATCAATTAAATCTTTTCGCAAATCATTTATAGTAGCATAAGGGTAGATAGTATTTTCTATATACGTATTTTTTTTCCTTATGTACATATTAGCAATTAAATTAGTATTATTAGTTATTTCATAATCCCCATCCTCATTACGATCAAATATTTTATTATTTGTTTTATGAACTTCTGAGGATTCGTGAACATAAATATATAATATTGTTTTATTTTCTATCTCTATTTCACTTATTTTTAAATAAACTGTTGGAAATATTTTTTGCGGATTATTACAAAGATTTGTAAAATCTTTTTTTATTTGACTAATATTGTTTTTGTCTACACCTATTATATTTTTGTTATCATCTATTCCAAGAAAAATGTAGCCGCCATTCCTATTTAAAAAAGCACAGATTGTTTCAAATAAAGAAGATGGTAATTTATTAAAAGCTAGCTTAAATTCAACATTTGTTTTTTCACCACTATTAATTATTTCTAATAAATCTTTATTCATATTTCACCTCACCATCAAAATATTTTTTTATTTGTTCGGTATATTCACCATTATCTAAATGAGTATAAATAGGATTTAATACTTTTAATCCTTTTTTACCATTTTTCATTCCTTCGACTAATAATATATTTGCTTCCATATTAGTTTTAGGATAAATAAATTGAATTTTTTTAGGTTCAATATTATACTTTTGCATACTATTTAATATATCTAATAATCGTTCAGGGCGATGAACTATAGCAACATAACCATTATTTTTAAGTAATTTTTTAGATATTTTAAATATGTCATCTAAATTTAATTTAATTTCGTGGCGAGCAATAGTTTTATAATCAGATTTATTTAAATTAGATTTTTCACTTACTTTAAAAAAAGGTGGATTACAAGTTATTACATCAAATGATTCTGTTTCAAATTGATTATATATTTCATTTATATCAGCGTTAATAATATTAATTTGATTTTCTAAATTATTTATTTTAACTGATTTAACAGCTAAATCATAAACTTCTTTTTGAATTTCAACACCAGTTATTAATGCATTTGTTTTAGTAGATAAAATTAAAGGTATTGGAGCATTACCGCAACCAATATCTAATATGTTTTTAATATTTTTATTTAAGGTTACAAAATTGGGTAATAAAACAGAATCTAAAGAAAAATTAAACATTTGTGTGTTTTGTACAATATATTTATCTTTATATCCTAACAAATAATTAGTTACTTCCATCTATCTCCACAATCCCAACATCTTTAATATCAACTGAATATTTTTTATTTAAAATATCAATACTAACAACTTTGCCTCGTCCTTTTGGTGTATCCACAATATTACCAACATTAGGTATATCTTTACGATATTCTTTATAGGTTTCATCTTCATATTTTAAACAACATAATAATCTGCCACAAACACCATTTATTTTATTTGGATTTAATGATATGTTTTGATTTTTAGCCATATTAATAGATACTGATGACATATCAGAATTGAATCTTGCACAGCATAATTGTCTACCACATAACCCACAACCACCTATTTCTTTAGCCTTATCTCTAACTCCAACTTGTCTTAATTCGATTCTTGTTTTATAGATAGCGGCTAGTTCTTTAGCAAGCTGTCTAAAATCAACACGATTATCTGATAAAAATCTAAATAATAATTGTGAACGATCAAATGTGAAATTAGCATCCATTACTTGCATATTAAGATCTAATTTTTCTATTAATTTTTTGCATTTAACTAAAGCTGTTTCCGCATCTCGTAAATTTTTTTTATATTCTAAATAATCTTTTTTTGTAGATATTCTAACAACATCTTTTAATATAGATTTAATTTTATCTTCATTTATTTCAAAAGGCGGTAAAATAACTTTACCGAATTGTAATCCTCGTTCTGTTTCTACTATTACTGTAACATTTCTTCTTAAATCAAATGTTTTAGGATTAAAATAATATATTTGTTTATTATTATCAAAAGCAATTCCTACTACTTTCATCTTACACCACTTTCTAATTCAATTATAATTTTATCCATTAATAAATTTACATTAGCATTATAATCTAAATATGTTCTATGTTCATTTATAATATTTATTTTATTAACTAAGTTATCCACAGTATTTTTATTGGCTATATCAATAATTAATTCTAAATAATCATCAAATATTTCAATATTACAACCTATTTTATAATTTAAAACATCTTTATAAAAATAAATCATTATCAAGATATATTTGCTCATTTCCTGTTTATCATTAAAATAATTAAACCAATAATCATTCATGTATAATAATATTTTTTTATGATTATTTTCATAATACTTGATAAATTTTAATAAAACTTCTAATTTTTCTTTGTTATTTTCATCATTAATAAAATTATTATATTCCTCATTATTATCAGTTAATAATTGTCCTATTTTATTAAAAGTATTTTTATTTTCTAAATCAACTTGTCCATTTAAAGAAATTATCTGACATCTTGAAATAATTGTATCTAATAATTGATAAATGTTATTAGTTATTAAAATAGCAATTATTCCTTCTTGTGGTTCTTCTAAAAACTTCAATATCGTATTAGACGAATTAATATTTAATTTTTCTGCTTTGTTTATAATATAAACTTTTTTATTTCCCACAAGTGATTTTTTATTAAATTCTTCTTGTAATTCGGTTAATTGTTCTTTTTTAATACCATTACCTTCAGGATTAATTATCTTTAATTCAGGAAAATTATTATCATCAATCATCTTGCATTGCATACAATTAATACATTCTTCATAAGGACATAATAATAATTTAGCGAATGTTAAAGCAAAATCAAACCCTTTATCATAACCATTTGTTTCAATTAAATAAGCATGCGCAAAATGTTTTTTATTTAATGTATTTTTTATTATTTGATAAGCAATTGGTTGAGTATTTTGATATTGTTCTAACATTCTAACACCTTCCTAAAATACGACGATTAATATAATAATTAATGAAAATAAGGCTGGTAACCCAAATATAGTTAATAAAGATACCGTTATTATATTAATTGGAATAATTAAATTTATTGGTGTTACTAGTAAATTATATCCGTATAAAACAAAAGCACTGATAACAATTCTTTTGATTAAATTAAATAATTTTTTTAACATATTATTCACCAATAAAAATTATGAATAAAATTTATTCAGTATGACAAGTTATATTTTTTCTTTCTTGTAACGCTAGTTCCAAAGTTAAGGCATCGACATAATCCATATCAGCCCCCATTGGTACTCCGTGAGCAATTTTAGATATCGTTACATTTTTATCTTCTAATATTTTTGATATATATAACGCTGTAGTTTCACCTTCAACACTAGGTTTAACAGCAATTATAACTTCTTCAACATTATCATTTTTTATTCTATCTAATAAACTATCTAAATTAATATCTTCTGGATTAACATCTTCTAAAGGTGAAATTAACCCATCTAAAACGTGATATAACCCATTGTAAGAACCTATCTTTTCAAATTGAATAACATTTTTAGGTTCTTCGACAACACAAATAACTTTCTTATCTCTAGTTTCACTGCCACAGATAGGACATATATCAGATTCTGATAAATTATTGCATTTTTTACATCTTTTAATATTCTTTTTAGAATCTTTTAAAGATTGCACAAAAAGATCAATTATTTCTTGATCCATTTCTAACGTATATAAAGCCATTCGTTCTGCTGATTTTTCACCAACGCCTGGAAATTTTTTATAACACTCTATTAAATTATTAATTGTCTCTGGATATAACATTAGAATAACCCCGGCATTCCTTGAGTGTATTTGCCCATTTTCTTTTCAGTTTCTTTATCGATTTTATCCATCAATTCATTAACTGTAACTAAAATTAAATCTTCAACCATTTCTATTTCATCTTTTGAAATACTTTCCATATCGATTTTAATAGATTTAATTTTCTTATTTCCCATAGCCCTAACTGTTAAAAAAGATTTAGTACATTCAAACTCTGTCTCATCTATTTCCTTTTTAGCATTCATCATATCCTTTTGTAATTTTTGTGCTTGTTTCATCATCGCTTGTATATTCATATTTTTTCCTCCTTAATTATACTCTACGATTTCCCCAAATAATGATTTCATATCATCAACTGGTTCGTTATTTAACTTACTTAAAATATCATTAATTGAATATATTTCTTCTTGATATTCAAATTTTTGTTTCTTATTATTAAAATTTTCTTTTATTATATTCCATTTATCACTATCAACAGCAACTACTTTATATGGTTTATTAAAAACTATATTGATTAAACTTTCAATATTAATTATGTTTTCGTTGAATAAATTAGATAAATGTTCAGTTTTATAACTAAATATTAAATATTCATCACTAACAGCCTTTAATTCACCATCTAATACCATTGTAGCATATATGTTATATTTTTCATCCATTACATAATCCATTACTTTATTTAGATTATTTTTTAACTCAATTGTATCTTTTTTAGAGAATTTTGAAAGTGTATTATTTACTCTTATTTCAACAAATTTATTAAGTTTTTCTAGTAAATTATTATCAATTGATTTTTTATTTATTTCCGGGGAAATAATTTTATTTTCCACAGTATTATTATTTTTTATTTCAACTTCAACTTGTTTTGTATCATTTTCAGGTTGTTTTATTTCCCGGGCAATAATTTTAGTGGCTACAGTTTGTTCTGTAACAATTTTATTTTCTATTTGATTATTAGATTTATTTAACATTTTTATAAACGCTAGTTCTAAAATCATTTTAGGATTAGAAAATTTTTTCATATCCAATAAAGATTCATTTAATATACTTATATAATTTAGCATTTCTTCGGTTGAAATAGATTCATTTATTTCCCGGTAAATATTTTTATCCTCTAAAGTAGTCGTATTAGCCAAAATAGCATTTCTTAAAAATAAAATTATTTCTTCAGTAATTTTTATAATACTTTTACCTTTATTACTATATTCGGTTATCGTATTGATAACTTGCGTTAAATTTTTTTCGACAACATTCTTCATTAAATTAAATACATTTTCTTGGGAAATAGTACCATTTACTTCGTGAACATCATCTAATGTTACGATATCTACAGCATATGATACAACTTGATCAAGGATTCCAATAGCATCTCTTAATCCTCCATCACCTAAGCGTGCTATTTCCAAAATTGCATCATCTTCAATTTTTATATTTTCATTATCACATATATATTTTAAACGAGTATATATATTTTCTATAGGTATTTTTTTTAAATCAAATCTTTGGCAACGTGATAATATTGTAATTGGTACTTTATGTGGATCAGTTGTAGCAAGAATAAATATTACGTGAGATGGTGGCTCTTCTAGTGTTTTTAATAAAGCATTAAAAGCACCAATAGTCAACATATGAACTTCATCAATAATATAAATCTTATATTTCCCAAGTGATGGTACTAAATTAACTTTATTATTTATTTCCCGAATTTCGTCAACACCATTATTTGATGCAGCATCCATTTCAATAACATCCATATTTTGTTCGTTAGTTTGTGTACAACAAACGCACTTATTACAAGGCATTCCATCAACACTATCTTTACAATTTACTAATTTAGCGAATATTTTTGCTATAGATGTTTTACCACATCCACGAGGTCCAGCAAATAAATATGCATGACTTATTTTATCATTTATAACAGCATTTTTTAATGTTCTAAT
>CALVYO010000048.1 GCA_944372275.1 uncultured Bacilli bacterium | reverse complement strand
GTTGTAATTTATATGTTACAACTTTTATTATACAAAAAATATTAGTAATTAAGTTTAAAATTATTTATTGATGAGCAAATATATGTATGATATAATTTGTTTGTAGGAGTTTAGAAGGAGGAATATGAAGCAAGATAAAACATATTTAATTAATAAAATATTTAATAATGAAAATATTAGGACTATTTGGGATAAAGAAACTGAAAAATATTATATTAGTGTGGTTGATATTGTAGGTATTTTATCAGAAAGTAAAGATGGAAGAAAATATTGGAATAAATTAAAACAAAGATTAAAAGAAGAAGGAAATGAAACGGTGACAAATTGTCACCAGTTGAAATTGAAAGCCCAAGATGGTAAATATCGTTTGACTGATGTCGTAGACATCGAAGGAATGTTTAGAATAATTGAATCAATACCAAGTAAAAATGCCGAACCAGTGAAACTTTGGTTAGCTAAATTAGGTAGTGAAAGAATTGATGAAGTATTTGATCCTTCACTTGGTATTCAAAGATTAATAGATTTGTATCGTTCTAAAGGATACGATGAATTATGGATAGCTAAGCGAATAAAGGGAATTCAGCAAAGAAAAAGTTTAACCGATGTATGGAAGGAAAATGGTATTACTGAAAATTATGAATATGGTATTTTAACAAATGAAATATATAAAAGTTGGTCAGGTATGACTGCTAAAGAGTACAAAGAATATAAAGGGTTAAGAAAAGAATCTTTAAGGGATAATATGGATAGTATTGAAGTAACATTAGCTGATTTAGGTGAAGAGGCAACTAAAAGATTAGCTTCTAAACAAAAACCCAAAGGATTAAGTAATAATATAAAAGTCGCTAAAATAGGTGGTAATGTGGCTAAGGTTGCTCGTGATGAATTAGAAAAACAATTAGGAGAAACTATTATATCTAAAGATAATTATTTAGACTATGAATATAAAGATGAAAAATTAATCGAAAATAAATAATTTATGTGGTAAAATAGTTATAGGTGTTTTTATGAAGATAATAAAATATTTATTAATTTTAACAATATTATTTATAATTTGTGTATTAGGAATTAATTATTATGTTGTATTAACTAATGATAATAAGATAATAACAATTGAAGAGGCTAAACAATTAGATGATATTGATTGTATTTTAGTTTTAGGTGCTGGTGTATATGGTAATCAACCTAGACCTATGTTAGAAGATAGAATTTTAACTGGTGTTACTTTATATAATAATAAAGTATCTAATAAAATTATTATGAGTGGTGATCATATGCAAGATGATTATGATGAAGTAAATGTTATGAAGACATATGCGATTAATGAAGGAGTACCATCAAATGATATATTTATGGATCACGCTGGTATATCGACATATGATAGTTTGTATCGGGCTAAAGAAATATTTGAAGTCAAAAAAGTCGTTATTGTAACTCAAAAATATCATTTATATCGAGCATTATATATAGCTAAAAATTTAGGAATAGAAGCATATGGAGTAAGTGCTAATTTAAGAGATTATCCAGGACAGTTTAAAAGAGAAATAAGAGAAATATTGGCTCGTGATAAAGATTTTGTTAAAGCGTTATTAAAACCAAATTCTACTTATGGTGGCGAAGTTATTCCTGTTAGTGGTGATGGTGATGTTACAAATGATAAAAACTGATGTAAATTCATCAGTTTTTTGGATTAATTATTAAAGTAGTATTATTTTTAAAATCAATTTTTTTAATAAAATTCATAAAATCTTTGTAGTTTAAATTTTTAATATCATTATATTTACTATCATTAAATTTACCATATCTTATAATATCACTTGTTATATTACTATTTAAACTAAATATATTTTCTGTCATATAAATAATTGAACTTAACAATACTTTTTTCTTTCTTTCAAAATCTGTTTCGGAAATGTTTAAATCTTGCATTTCTTTTTTAATTTTATCTAATAATGTTTGCGGATTAGTAGATTCTCCTAAAACAAACATTAAAATATAATCAGTACTATCATCAAAATCGACTGCTAAATTATCATTGATTATTTTTTCTTCTAATAGATTATGGACAAATTCACTAGTTGAAGAAAATTTACAATCAAACAATGTTAGTAAATAGAAAATATTTTGAATATTTTTTTCTATTTTTAATTTATAACATATCGCACATTTAGGAATACTAACATTTAATTTTATTTCATCATTTTCTTTAGCAACTTCTTTTGGTTCATTATAAGATTTAATTTTAATTTTTTCTTCTTTTTTAAATGTTTTTTTATTTTGATTCTCTCTAATTATATTTATCGTTTCACTAGGATCAACATTACCAGTAACTACAACAAACATATTAGAAGGATGATAGAAAGTATTATAGCAAGTATATAAATCTTCTTTGGTAATTTTATTAATATTTTCAATATCACCGATAATCGGATGTTTCATTGGATGAATTTTAAAAGTATTCTCGATTATTTTGTCATATATCATCGTACCCGGCATATCTTGATACATTTTAATTTCTTGAGTAATTATTCCTTTTTCTTTATCGACATTTTCATCAGTAAAATAAGGGGATTGGACATAATCTAGTAACATATTAATATTTTCTTCTAAAAAGTTAGGACAAGAAAAAAGGTAAGTAGTTTTAGTGTAATTGGTATTAGCGTTACAATCAGCGCCTCTTTCACTATAATAAGCAAATATATCAGTATTATCTTCTTGTTCGAACATTTTATGTTCTAGAAAATGGGCTATACCTAAAGGAACTTTAATCATTTTATCTTTATCAATTGGTTTAAATTCACTTATATTAGATCCGTATTTTGTATTAAAAGTAACATAAATATTATTAACATTTGTTTTAGGTAAGACAAATATTTCTAAACCATTATCTAGTTTTTCATAAAATAAATCTAAATCTAAATTTTTAAAATTAATTTTCTTCATTATTTTCACCTTCTAAAACGAATATAGTATCCATATTAATTTTTTTATGTAAGTTAATAATATCTTCTTTAGTTACTTTTTTAATATTTTCAATTCTTTCATCTAATAAATCATAATTAAAATAAATATGACTTTCATACATTCTTAAAATACTTGCTTGATAATCTTCGATATCCTTTAAACTATTAATATAAGTAATTTTAGCTGATTCGATATCATTATCAGTAAAATCACCTTTCCCCATTTTAGTGAATTCTTTTTTTATTAAACTTAAACATTTTTTAACATCATCTTTATTAGTTCCTACGGTAATATATAAAACATTATAAATTGCTTTAAAGGTAGCATTGATACTATAACATAAACTATTTTTTTCTCTTACCGTTCTAAATAATTTTGAATTAGGACTACCACCTAAAATAAACGTATAAATATATAAAACATATTGTTTTTCAAATTCGGTTAAATTTTTTATTTTATAACCGATATTTAAATTAGTTTGTTCGATTGGTAAAGTTTCTTTTACTTTATTTAATTTTGTTATTGTTTGTTCTACAAAATGAGAAATTCCCGGTTTTTTAATAGTATTGACATTGAAATTTTTATTAAATATTTCAACTATTTTTTCTTCATTCACATCACCGATTATAAATATATCGATTAAATCACTTTTAAGCATTTTTTTATAATATTCATATAAATCATTAGGTTCTAAATCTTCTTTATAACCAATTGAATTATATTCTAAAGGTGTATTTTTACCTAATATTTCAAACATTCGTTGTAAAGAATATCTTTTAGTGTTATCTTTTAAAGAATCAATTTCATCAGTTACTAATCTTTTAGCTAACTCAAAATCTTTAAATTCATTATTTTCAATGTTAGGATTAAATAATAAACTTAATAAAAATTCAATTGATTTTTTATTCATATCTTCTTCTGTATATTTTTCATTTAAAAAATTAGCGTTGAATGAAGTTACAATATAATTTCCCATTAATGAATTAGAGCATCCAATTCCAATGCCATATAAATTTTCTGTTTCGATATCTAAATCTCTTTTTGTTTTATAAGTATTATTGGAATTTAATAATATTTTACCTAATAGATTACGATAAGTTATATCTTTTTTTTCTAATAATTTTTTAAAATTAATTCTAACTGATATTGTTTTAAATTTATCTGTTTTAATAATGTGCAGATTATAAGCTTTATTTGAACAATTAATATACATAAAATCACCCTTTCTAGTATGTGAAAAAATAATATATTAATACTATTATATCTTAAATTTAATAGTTTTGAAAGTAAAAACATAAAATTTAATTGAGGTGTGATATGTTAGAATTTTTAAAAAAATTATTTAAGGACTTTTATATTTTTACGGCTGCTTATTCAAATAATGTATTTCCAGACCCATTAACAAAAGAAGAAGAGAAAAAATGTGTATCATTAATGCATATGGGTGATAAAGAAGCAAGAAATAAATTAATCGAACACAATTTAAGATTAGTAGCGCATATCGTAAAAAAATATGATCATAAAAAAAATGATGTTGATGATTTAATTAGTATTGGGACAATTGGTTTAATTAAAGGAGTCGATAGTTTTAGTTATAAAAAAGGAACAAGGTTAACTACATATGCTGCTAAATGTATTGAAAATGAAATACTTATGTACTATCGAAGCGATAAAAAAAATAGTAAAAATATTAGTCTAAATGAATCGATTGGTTTTGATAAAGATGGTAATGAAATAACATTTCTAGATATATTAAAGACGCCAAAACCTGATTTTGAAAATGATATTCAAAAAAAAGATAACATAGTTTTATTAAAAAAATATTTTAATGTTTTAAACGAAAGAGAAAAAGAAATCATTATTAAAAGATATGGATTAAATAATAATGATGAAGTAACACAAAAAGAAATCGCTAAACAACTAGGTATTTCTAGAAGCTATGTATCAAGAATTGAAAAAAGAGCATTAACTAAAATATTTAAAGAATTTAAAATGCAAAATAAAAATTAATTATTTATATATAATTAATTCTATGATATGATTTATATAAGTAATGCAAGATTGTTAGGTATCTACCTCCTGAAAGGAGGATTGATAAAATGACTAAAAAAGATGTATTTATAATAAATATATTTTTATTAATTATAATCATTTTATTAGTAACTCTATTAATTATAATAGAAATAAAATAAGATACCTAATCATCAACATAGATTAGGTATCTACGCCAAACTTATGGTAGATACTTAACTAGCTAAATCAAGCATTACCTTTTTATTATATGATGTAAATCACATCTATATACATAATAACATATTTTTAAGTTAATTTCAAGTTATATCGATTAAATAAATTAAAAATGATATAATTACTTTAGAAAATAAGGTTTATAGTAATATAGGCAATAACGTGATAAGTAAAGTATTTGATATAAGTGGAATTAATATTTAAAGATAGTATTGTTAAAAAATGATTTATTTGTTTATTAGTGTGATATACTATTATTAGTTATGGAGAAAATTTATGTTAGATAGATTATTTGAATTAAATGAAAAACAAAATAAGATTAATAATTTTAATGATAACTTAAAAAAACAATATTATAATTATTTAATAAATGAATTTGGAACTTTATTTACATTTCATTCTAATCGTATTGAAGGAACAAATATGACTTTAACACTTAATGATACAAGACAAATATTAAATAATACTTATAATTTAGATATTAAAGATAAACATAAGAAAAGAGAAATTAATGAAACTATAAATCATCAAAATGCATTCAAATATATTTTTGATATATTAAATAAAGATTTAGATATTATTGAAATAATCAAAAATATTCATTTTATTGTTGGTAAAGATATCATAATAAATGCAGGTGAATATAAAATAAAAGAAAATTATTTAATAAATAGTAATGGTAAAGAAATAAATTTTACTAAACCTAGTTTAGTTTCTAAAAGAATGGAAGAACTAAAACAAAAATATGAAAATGATTGGCAAAATTTAACTGTTTTTGAAAGGGCTATTAAATTACATATGACTATAATTAATATTCACCCATTTAGTGATGGTAATGGTCGAGTAGCACGTCTTATTATGAATTATGAGTTGATAAAAAATAATTATCCGCCAGTTAATATCAATGAAAGTCAAAAATTATCTTATTATGCTGTTATTGAAGAGATAAATATTGATACTGATTATCAGAATAATCCATTAGAAATTGGTGATATTAAATTATTTAATGAGACAATTCAACAATTATCAATTATGACATTTAAAAATATGCAAAAGTATTTTAGCACTTAATTTTAAATGTTTTTTTTGCTTAAATAAATTAAAAATGCTATAATAATTTCCGGAAGTGAGTTTTATGGAGTTAAAAAGCATATTAAATAATTTTAAAAATACGTGGAGATTTGTAAAAGAGGATAAAAAATATATAATTTTATTTTTAATTTTTTCTTTAATTTTATGTGGCATAAGTGTTATAACGCCATTATTATCCGCTAAAATGTTATTATTTTTAACTGATGGATTATTTAAAGATTTAATAAATATTGCTTTAATAATATTAGTTATAGAATTAACAAGAAATCTTTTTAATTATTTATATAATATTTTATTTAATAAATATTCATTAAAAGCAACATCAAGAATTCAAGTAAGTATTGCTAAGGAAACTATGAAATTAGAAGTTTTTGAATTAGATAATAATTCATCAGGAGTATTTATTGATAGGATTAATAACGATACAAGAGAAATAGTAAGTATATTTTCTGATTTAGGTGATGGCATAATTGATGTTGTAAGTAATGTTGGTATTTTAATAGCAATTTATTTTATTAATAAAATAATGTTTGTTTATTTTATACTTATGTTATTAATTATATTTATATTTGAGCATTTAAGAATGAAAAAATTTTTTGAATTGGATAAAAAAAGAAGAAAATTAGCCGAAAAAAATACTGGATTAATTAGTGAATTAATAAGGGGATCTAGAGATATAAAATCTTTAAATGTTGAAAATAATTTTTTAAAAATAGCCGAAGATAAATTAGTTGAATCTAATAATGAAAATTATAAAATGCAAAAAGTTAACGCTAAATACAATATTATAACTGCTAGTGTAAAAGATTTTAGTAATTTGTTTTTAATATTTTTAGGGATATTTTTATGTTTAAATAATTACTTAAGCATATCTGATTTTGTTATTGTTTATATGTATAAAGATCGTTTATTAGAATTATTAAGATATTGGAGTTTTTTAATTGAATTGGCTAAAAAATTTAATGTTGCTGCGACAAGAGTTTTTGAAGTAATTGATAGTGACAAATTTAAAAAAGAAAATTTTGGTGATAAAATACTAGATAAAATAAATGGTGATTTTGAATTTAAAGATGTTAGTTTTTCTTATAATGAAGATAAGATAATACTTAAAAATGTTAATTTTAAAATAAATGCTAATGAAACTGTGGCTTTTGTTGGTAAAAGTGGTAGTGGTAAAACGACTATATTTAGTTTATTAAATAGATTATATATGATAGATTCAGGTGAAATATTAATTGATAATGTTAATATTAATGAATTAACTAAAGATTCGATTAGAAATAATATGTCGATTATTACCCAAAATCCTTATATATTTAATTTTTCAATAAGAGATAATTTAAAACTAGTTAAAGATGACATGACTGATGAAGAAATGGTAGAAGCTTGTAAATTGGCCTGTTTACATGATTTTATTATGACTTTAAAGGATGGTTATGATACTATTGTAGGTGAGGGTGGAATTACTTTATCAGGTGGTCAAAGACAAAGATTAGCTATTGCAAGAGCACTTCTTAAAAAAACAGAAATAATTTTATTTGATGAAGCTACTAGTGCATTAGATAATGAAACTCAAGCAAGTATTCAAAAAGCCATTAATAATATGAAAGGTGAATATACTATATTAATTATTGCTCATAGATTATCAACTGTTATCGATAGTGATCGAATAATTTTAATAGATGATGGTAAAATATTAGATGAAGGAACTCATGATGAATTAATTAAAAATAATGAATTTTATAAAAAACTATACGAGAAGGAATTAATTTAGAATAGAGGTGATAAAATGAAAAAAAGAATAATTGGGTTATTTTTTCTTTTGCTAGTGTGTTGTTCTTATCAAATTATAGAAAATCCAAATGTTTCAAAAGAAAAAAGCTTAGAAGTAAAAGTAAAAGAAATAATGAGCAATATGACTATCGAAGAGAAAATAGGGCAGATGTTAATTATATATGATACTCATGATGTAGTTGATAATGAATTAATTAGTTTTATAAATGAAGTAAAACCAAGTGGTTTCATTATTAATCAAAATAATATAACTACTTTTAATGAAACAAAAAAATATATTTCTGATTTAAAAGTAAATAGTAAAATACCTTTAATTATATCAATTGATCAAGAAGGTGGAAGAGTCCAAAGATTACAAAATATAGAAGATAAAAAAGCAACTTATATTCCTTCTATGTTTGATTTAGGTAAAACAAATGATATTAATTTAGCTTATGAAATAGGGAAAGTTATGGCAGAAGATATGAGAAGTTTAGGAATAAATGTTGTTTTTGCTCCTGTTTGTGATATATTTTCTAATCCTGATAATAAAGTAATTGGTAATAGAAGTTTTGGTACTAACTCTTCTTTAGTATCTAATATGTGCGTAAGTTTAGGTAAAGGATTAGAAGATAATGGTATAATTGCTACTTATAAACATTTTCCAGGTCATGGTGATACCATAACTGATTCTCATTATGAATTACCAACTATTTATAAAACTTTAGAAGAATTAAATAATTTAGAATTAATACCTTTTAAAAATGCTATAGAAAATAACGCTAAAATAGTTATGGTAGGTCACATTTCATTTCCTAATATAACTAATGATTATACACCAGCTTCTTTATCTAAAATAATAATTGATATACTAAGAGATAATTTAGATTTTAATGGTTTGATAATTACTGATGCTTTAAATATGGGAGCATTAAATAATAATTATACTGATGAAGAAATATATATAAAATCAATAGAAGCGGGTGTAGACATATTATTAATGCCTAATGATGCTAAAGAAGCTATACAAACGATTAAAAATAATATTTCTATTGAAAGAATAGATGAATCAGTAAAGAAAATATTATTATTTAAATATCAATATTTAAATGATAATGTTTTAGATGAATCTTATTTTAATAGTTTAGAACATCAAAAAATTATAAACAAAATAAAAAATCAGGATTTGCCTGATTGATATTTAAATTGGTGTCCCGTTAGGGGTTCGAACCCTAGACCCACAGATTAAGAGTCTGTTGCTCTACCAACTGAGCTAACGAG